>NZ_JBWKDW010000013.1:21439-122712 GCF_056435735.1 Streptomyces sp. NPDC043878 | reverse complement strand
GCCCGGCCGGGGCCGACGCCGCACGCGCCGAAGACGATCCGCCGCCTCCGGTCCGTCCGCCCGGACGCCGTCGGCGCGGCCGGTCCGGCCCACCGCGCTGAACCAGGGCTTGCCCGAGCCGCGCGCGGATCTTGCCGAGCCGCGTGCGGACCCTGCCGAGCCGCGTGCGGGCCCTGCCGAGCCGCGTGCGGCGCCTGTTCCGAGCCCGAAGCCCCGGCCCCGCCCAGCGGCCCGCAGGGGCGGGCCGACGAGCCCCGCCGGGGTTCGCCCGAACTCCCACCCGGGGTCGCGGGAGTTGGGCCAAGGAGCCCGGTCGGGGTTCGCCGGAACTCCCTGCCCGGGGTCGCGGGAGCTGGGCCAAGGAGCCCCGCCGGGGTTCGTCCGAACTCCCCGCCCGGGGTCCGCAGGGGCAGCCCAAGGGGCCCCGCCGGGGTTCACCCGAACTCCCCGCCCGGGTCCGTCGGAGTGGCCCGAACGCCGCTCAGCGGGCGACGGCAGCGGGACGGCGCGCACGTCCCACACGCAATCCCCCCCCACCGACGTACCCCCTTCGAGTGCCGATCGTTCGACTGGCGGGCACGACACCGCATCCACGTACAAGCTGGAACTCCCTCTGCCCGCGCCCCGGAGGACACCATGAGCACGCCGCCCCTCGCCTCCGGCCCCCAAGGCCCCCACACCCTGCGGCCGTTGCTCGACACGGTGCTCGACGCACTCGGCGACGGCACCCGCGCCCGCGGAGGACCCCTGCCCGCCGGCGGACCGGACACCGTCGCCGCACGTCTGCGGGACGCCGTAGGAGACGTCCTGCCCGAGAACGGCCACCCGGACGCCCTCTACACCCTGGTCCGCGCGCTCGCCGAGGGCGCCGCCGACCCCGCGGACCCGCTGTGCGCCGCCCACCTGCACTGCCCGCCCCTCGCCGTCGCCACCGCCGCCGACCTGGCCGCCTCCGTCCTCAACCAGTCCCTCGACTCCTGGGACCAGGCCCCGGCCGCCTCCGCCCTGGAAGCCCTCGTCACCCGCGCCCTCGCCCGATACACCGGCGCGGCGGACGCCCTCGTCACCACCGGCGGCACCGAATCCAACCAACTCGCCCTGCTGCTCGCCCGCGAGAGACACGGAGCCGGCGTACGCCTCGTCCACGGCGCGGGCGCCCACCACTCACTGCCCCGCGCCGCCTGGACACTCGGCCTGCCCGACCCCGTCGTCGTCCCCGCCCCCGCCGGCACCCTCGACCCCGCCGCCCTCGACGAAGCCCTCACCACCCTCCCCGGCCCCCACCTGGTCGCCGCCACCGCCGGCACCACCGACGCCGGCCTCATCGACCCACTCCCCGAGATCGCCGCCCGCTGCGCGGCCCACGGCGCCCGCCTGCACGTCGACGCCGCCTACGGCGGGGGCCTCCTCTTCAGCGACCGCCACCGCGCCGCGCTCGCCGGCCTCGAAGCCGCCGACACCGTCACCCTCGACCTGCACAAACTCGGCTGGCAGCCGATCGCCGCCGGACTCCTCACCGTCCGCGACCCCCGCGACCTCGCCGCCCTCACCCAGCGCGCCGACTACCTCAACGCCGACGACGACACCGACGCCGGCCTCCCCGACCTCCTCGGCCGCTCCCCACGCACCAGCCGCCGCCCCGACATCCTCAAGATCGCCGTCACGCTGCGCACCCTCGGCCGCAGCGGCCTCGGCCGGCTCGTCGACCAGGTCTGCGACCACGCCCGCACGTTCGCCGCCCTCATCGACGACCACCCCCGCTTCGAACTCCACGCACAGCCCACCATCAGCACGGTCCTCTTCCGGCCCGCCCACGCCCACGACGACACCGTCGCCACCGTCCGCCGCACCCTGCTCACCGGCGGCCACGCCGTCCTGGGCCGCGCCCGCCCCGACGGCCGGCTCTGGCTCAAGGCCACCCTCCTCAACCCCCACATCCGGCCCGACGACCTGGCCGCCCTCCTGAACCTGGTGGAAGGACACACCCCCCGATGAACCACCCCCCGACCCCCCACCCCCCACACCGCCGACCCGATGCACCCCGCGACCTCGTCGGCATCGGCATCGGACCGTTCAACCTCTCCCTCGCCGCCCTCGCCCACCCCCTCACCGAACTCGACACCGTCTTCTACGACCAGCGCCCCGCCTTCGACTGGCACCCGGGGCTCCTCATCGACGGCGCCACCGTCCAAGTCCCCTTCCTCGCCGACCTCGTGACCCTCGTAGACCCCGCCAGCCCCTGGACCTACCTCAACCACCTCAGAGCCCGCGACCGACTCTTCCCCTTCTACTTCGGCGAGCGCTTCCACATCCGGCGCACCGAATACGACGCCTACTGCCGCTGGGTGTCCGAACAACTCCCCGGCCTGCACTTCTCCCACCAGGCCGACGCCATCCGCTGGAACCCCGAACGCGATCTGTTCGAGGTCGACTTCACCCAACTCGACGCCGACGGCGAAGCCGAAGCCCTCGGCCGCACCCACACCAGGAACATCGTCCTCGGCATCGGCACCGAACCCCACGTGCCCGAACCCCTCAAACCCCTCGTCGAAGCACCCGGCGTACCCGTCATCCACGCCTCCGACTACCTCGCCCACCGCGACGCGTTCCTCGCCGCCGGACACGTCACCGTCATCGGCTCCGGACAGTCAGGCGCCGAAGTCTTCCTCGACCTGCTGCGCGCCCGCCCCGCCGGCCGCGAAAAGCTCCACTGGCTCGGCCGCACCGAGGCGTTCGCCCCCATGGAGTACTCCAAACTCGGCCTCGAACACTTCACCCCCGACTACACGCGCTACTTCCACGCCCTCGCCGAACCCGTCCGCGACCGCCTCGTCCCCTCCCAGTGGCAACTCCACAAAGGCATCGACGCCGGCACCCTCGCCGCCATCCACGACGAGCTCTACCACCGCACCCTCCACGGCGACTGGCCCGACACCGTCCTCACCCCCGGCGTCCACGTCCGCACCGCCGGCCGCATCGCCACCACCAGGATCGAACTACACCTGGAACACCTCCAGCAAAGCACCCGCTCCCGCCTCACCACCGACGCCGTCGTCCTCGCCACCGGCTACCGCGAACGCCCCCTGGACCGCGTCCTCGCCGGACTCGACCCCTACCTACGCCGCGACAACAGCGAACGCCCCCGCGTCGACGAGCAGTTCCGCCTCATCCTCGACCCGTCCGTCTCCGCCACCGGCTGCCACGTCTACGTCCAGAACGCCGAACGCCACACCCACGGCATCGGCACCCCCGACCTCGGCCTCGCCGCCTGGCGCAGCGCCACCATCCTCAACTCCGTGACCGGCAAGGACACCTACCCCCTCCCCGCCCGCACCGCCTTCACCGCCTTCGGCCTCCAACAGCAACCACACATCCCCACCACCAGACGCCCAGCCCCCGTCCTCACCCCCCTGGCCGAAGGCCCCTGAACCACGCCGGCAAACACCGAGGGCCGGCAGCACACCGCCGCCGGCCCCCGAACCCCGCACCCCCTAGAACACCGGCGTACCGTCCCGCGTCAGCCTCCAGTCCACCGACGCGAAGTCCGCCGGATCCAGCACACCCTTCGCCGTCACCCACTCCGCGATCCGCGTCCGGATCTCCGTCGACTCCGACCACACCTGCGTCGCCGAAGCGACGAACGGGAACGCGCCACCGCCATTCGCCCGATAGTTGTTCACCGCCAGCACGAACCTCTGCGCGTCGTCCAGCGCCGCACCCCGATACGTCAGATTCCTGATCCGCGAACCCGCCGCCTGCGCGATGTCGATGTCGTACGACAACCCCGACACATAGTCGTAGTTGTAGTCCGGACGACCACCCGCGTTCGTCAGCTTCTCCACGTCGACCACCGCACCCGCCGCCGTCTGCACGAAGTACTCCGCCGAATACTCCAGGTACGCCCGCACCTGCGCACCCGTCATCAACTTCGCCACCAGCGTGTTGTCATACACATACAGACCCGACAGATCCCGGATCGACACATCCCCCGCCGGAATCTCCGACGTCCGCGAGAACGGCGACGCCTGCGCGATCACCGGCACCGACGCGTACTCCGTACCCGCCAACGCCGCCCTGACCACATCCTCCTGCACCCGCGTGATCAGATCGATGATCGGCGCGTCCTTGTACCGCGCCTCCACCGTCGTCAGCGTCTCCGTCGCCGAACCCACCACCTGGTTGACGTACTCCACGACCTTCGCGTGCTCGTCACCCAACAACTTCACGATCTTCGGATCGTCCGCAACCGCATTCGAGTTCAACACCTTCGACGACACCGACGCGACCGCCCACCGGCCCCTCTCGAACACCAACTCCACATCGAACACCGACAACCGCTCCGCGAACGCCAACGGCTCCGACAACACCACCGTCTTCCCGGTCTTCACGTTGACGACCCTCAACTCCGGGATCTCCAGATGCGCGTGCCCCACCAGAACCGCGTCGATGTCCGGCACCTGCTGCGCCACCAGCGCCGCCGAGTTCTCCACATACGGCAACTGATCACCGTACGACGACGTACCCGACGAACCCGAGTGCGCCGACACGATCACCACGTCCGCACCCAGCGACTTCAGCTTCGGCACCCACTTCGCCGCCTGCTCCTCCAACCCCGGGAACGCTAGCTTGCCCTGCACAAACGCCTTGTCCCAGATCGCGATACCCGGGTTGGTGAGCCCCAGCACCGCCACCTTCACCGGCGGCGCACCCTTCACACAGAACGTCTTCATGACATACGGCTGGAACGCCGGCCGCAGCGTCCGCGCGTCCACCGCGTTCGCCCCCAGCAACGGGAAACGCAGCTGCGACTCGAACTTCCGCAGCGTCTCGATCCCGTAGTTGAACTCGTGGTTGCCCAACGCCGCCGCGTCGTACCCGATCGCGTTCATCGCCTGCGCCATCGGATGCACCGGACCACCCTCCGCGGTGATCGGATCCACCTTCGCGTAGTAGTACGTCAGCGGCGTGCCCTGGATCGTGTCACCCGCGTCCACCAACAGCGTGTTCTCGCGCCCCTTCTCCTTGCGGATCTGGTTCACCAGGGTCGAGATCCGCGCCAGCCCCTGCGCGTTGCCCGCCGCGTCCTTGTACTCCGCGTCCTTGAAGTAGTCCCAGTTGAAGACATGACCGTGCAGGTCGGTCGTCCCCATCACCGTCAGCGCGTACCGCTTCGCCGGCCTCCCCGGCCGCTTCCCCTCCGCGGCCTCGGCCACCGGAGCCCCCGCGGCCCCCACCAGCGCGACCCCCGCCCCGGTCACAGCGGACTTCTTCAGGAACTTCCGGCGATTCAACGGCATGTCTGCTTCTCCTCGGGACAAGGCCAACAACGCGCGTAGATTCTGACCCGGACAGGACAGACGGCAACAGGTCCACGAGGTTGCGATCTGATGACCTCACCCCCCATCAGCACCGCTGCAACCAGGTATGACATGACAGAGTGGGACGTATGACCACCCCCACCACCCCCGACCCCCACCCCGCCGTCCCCTACGGCACCCCCGACGCACCCCGCATCGCCGTCCGCGGCGAAGCACACCTCGAAGTCGACCCCGAAATAGCCCGCATCGGCATCACCATCACCTCCCGCGGCAAAGACCGCCGCACCGCACTCGACGACCTCACCCGCCGCAACACCACCGCCCTCGACCTCATCAAGACCTACGGCGACGCCGTCGAACACCTCGAAACCGGCGCCTTCTCCCTCACCCCCCAACTCAGGGAACACGGCCGCGGCGAACGCGTCCACGCCCACCACGGCCACGTCCACATCACCGCCGAACTCACCGACTTCACCGCACTCGGAGAACTCACCACCCGCCTCGCCGACCTCGAACTCACCCGCGTCGACGGACCCTGGTGGGCCCTGCGCCCCGACTCACCCGCCCACCGCCAGGCCCGCCGGCAAGCCGTCCACGAAGCGGTCCAGCGCGCCCGCGAATACGCCGAAGCCCTCGGCACCACCCTCGCCGCCCTCGTCGAACTCGCCGACATCGACGCAGAGGCGCCCCGCCCCCACCCCGCCGCGGCCCCCGGCGCCCGCATGCGGTCCATGACCCGCACCGCCGCCGAGGACACCGCCGCCGCCCTCGACCTCGAACCCCAGCGCCAGCACGTCCACGCCCAGGTCAACGCCCGCTTCACCATGGCACCGCCCCGACTCTGACGGCCTACGGCGAAACAGATTCGACTATCGAATAAAAAGGCGAATTCTCTCGCTCCCCACCCACCCGGACAGCGGAATGCTCATCCGAGCGTCCCGGCGCACAATTCAACACCTGTCAACAATGCTTCACCCAGAGGTTGTCGGGTCGTCATTCCCCACCAATTCCCTACCCGCCGGTAAGTCTTAGGCTCAAACCATGCGCCGAGCAAAAATCGTCTGCACCCTGGGCCCCGCCACCGACTCGTACGACCAGATCAAAGCACTGGTCGACGCCGGAATGGACGTCGCCCGCCTCAACCTCAGCCACGGCACCCACGCCGAACACGACGAGCGCTACCAGCGCGTGCGCAAAGCCTCCGACGAAACCGGCCGCAGCGTCGGAATCCTCGCCGACCTCCAAGGCCCGAAGATCCGCCTCGGCCACTTCACCGAAGGCCCCGTACTCCTCGAACGCGGCGACACCTTCACCATCACCGTCGAAGAAGGCGCCGAAGGCGACCGCCAACAATGCGGAACCACCTACGCCGGCCTCGCAGCCGACGTCACCACCGGCGAACGCATCCTCGTCGACGACGGCAAGGTCTGCCTCGAAGTCACCGAGATCGACGGACCACGCGTCCACACCCGCGTCATCGAAGGCGGCATGATCTCCGACCACAAGGGGCTCAACCTCCCCGGCGTCGCAGTCTCCGTCCCCGCCCTGTCCAAAAAAGACGAAGACGACCTGCGCTGGGCACTCCGCACCGGCTGCGACGTCATCGCCCTCTCCTTCGTCCGCAACGGCAGAGACATCCTGGACGTCCACCGGATCATGGACGACGAAGGCCGCCGACTGCCGGTCATCGCCAAGGTCGAGAAACCCCAGGCCGTCGACAACATCGACGACATCGTCGCCGCCTTCGACGGCATCATGGTCGCCCGAGGAGACCTCGGCGTCGAAATGCCCCTCGAACAGGTCCCCCTCGTACAGAAACGCGCCATCAAACTGGCGAAACGCAACGCCAAACCGGTCATCGTCGCCACCCAGATGCTCGACTCCATGATCGAGAACTCCCGCCCCACCAGGGCAGAGGCCAGCGACGTCGCCAACGCCGTCATCGACGGCACCGACGCGGTGATGCTCTCCGGCGAGACGAGCGTGGGCAAGTACGCGGTCCAGACCGTCCTCACCATGGCGAAGATCGTGGAAGCGGCGGAGGAGGACATCCTCGCCAAAGGCCTCCCCGACCTGACCGAAAGCAACAAACCCCGCACCCAGGGCGGCGCCATCGCCCGCGCCGCAGCCGAACTGGGCGACTTCCTCGGCGCCAGGTTCCTCGTCGCCTTCACCCAGTCAGGCGACACCGTCCGCCGCCTCTCCCGCTACCGCTCCCCGATCCCCCTCCTCGCCTTCACCCCGGAACCGGCGACCCGCTCCCAGCTGAACCTGACCTGGGGCGTCGAGACGTTCCTCGGTCCACAGGTGAACTCCACGGACGCGATGGTCGACCAGGTGGACGAACTCCTCCTCAGGTACGGCCGCTGCCGGAAGGGCGACGTGGTGGTGATCACGGCCGGCTCACCCCCCGGGGTATCGGGCTCGACCAACCTGGTCCGCGTCCACCACGTCGGAGAGGACGACAGCCCCAAGTAGGGGACTGTCGTCCGGGTCAGTGCTTGGGGCCTACGTGGGTGTCGAGTAGGGCTACGGAGGCTTTGCGGGCGATTGAGATGTTGAACGGGTCGCTGCCGCGAGCAAGCGTGGTCCACTCGACGCTGACCTTGTCGAGGGTGTCGGTGAAGAGCTTCCGGATGTCGTCCGACTTGTTGGCGAAGAAGTAGCGCGGATATTCGTAGCGCTTGCGCTCACCGCCGACGGATTTCTCGGTCCAGTTGGTAATGCGACATCCGTCGGAGTGGATGAGTCCGCGGATGAACTCCCAGGGGCGCGCATCGACGATGGCCTGCTGCCAGGGGTCGAAAGTGATGCGACGTTCGTGCTTCTTACCAGGGCCGTGCTGGGGGAAGAGGCAGTGCAGGTGCTTCGAGTAGACCTTCACATTGCGGCAGCCCGTCCTGCGGACCCGGCAGACGGAGTTATCGGGGAAGACTGCGCGCATGGCTTGCTCGCATTCATCCATGAGGCCGGGCCATGATTCGGCGCAGGTGATCATGAGGTTGGGCACGCGGTGTTCTGAGTAGTGGCTGATGTGGCCGTCGCCGAGGTAGAGCCCGAGGAGGTAGCTGTATGCCGACTCGTTGAGTTCCCTCCCGTCGCACCAGGGGCACTTCGGATCATGCGAGCCAGGACATTCGCCGCGTTTTGCGCGGTCCATGTGCTTCCAGTAGCCGACTGTTCCAAGCGGAATGTTGAGGCCCCGGGCTACGGTTGCGTTGCTCACGCCGTCGCGCAGGAGAGTCAGGGCTTTCTGTCGCACTTCAGTGCCATGGAAGTTCATGCGGCCACTGTGTGTCACCGATGATGACCGCGTGTAGAAAAAAGCGGATGTTCACGAGAACGTGAACATCCGCTTTTCAGAGTGCCCGGTGTGGGATTCGAACCCACATGCCCGAAGGCACGGTGGTTTGAGCACCGCGAGTCTGACCAGATTCCTCCAACCGGGCAGGCCGTGGAACTCTGGGAAGTGTACCGGGTGACCACGTGATGCTGCAGCTGGGTAGGCTCTAGGTCAGCAGCACATGCCCGGCCCGTAACAAGGAGCCCCCGTGACCGCCCCCGAGTCGCCCCAGCCCGTAGACGCGCCCGACGACGACAAGTCGCACGTGCCTCCGCTGACGACCCGTGTCGTCATCGCCGAGGACGAGGCCCTGATCCGGCTCGACCTCAAGGAGATGCTGGAGGAGGAGGGCTACAGCGTCGTCGGCGAGGCCGGTGACGGCGAGGCGGCCGTCGAGCTCGCCCGTGAGCACAAGCCCGACCTGGTGATCCTCGATGTGAAGATGCCGAAGCTGGACGGCATCTCGGCGGCCGAGAAGATCGCCGAGGAGCGTATCGCGCCGGTGCTGATGCTGACCGCCTTCTCGCAGCGCGACCTGGTCGAGCGGGCGCGGGACGCCGGTGCGATGGCGTATCTGGTGAAGCCCTTCAGCAAGAGTGACGTCGTGCCGGCGATCGAGATGGCCGTGTCGCGGTTCACGGAGCTGCGGGAGCTGGAGAACGAGGTCGCGGATCTGACGCTGCGGCTGGAGACGCGCAAGCTGGTGGACCGGGCGAAGTCGATTCTGCAGACGGAGTACGGGCTGACGGAGCCGGCGGCGTTCCGGTGGATCCAGAAGACGTCGATGGATCGGCGGATGTCGATGCAGCAGGTGGCGGAGGCGGTCATTCAGGATGCCGACGAGAAGAAGGCGTCGAAGGGCTGAGCCGCAGCGCCTGACCCGGACATGCGTGAGGCCCGCGTCCCCTGAGCAGGGGGCGCGGGCCTCGTCGTTGCCGGGGTGTCGCTCAGTCCTCGCCGAGGTACGCCTTGCGTACGGATTCGTCGTGGAGGAGGTCCTGTCCGCTGCCGGAGAGGACGATGTTGCCGATCTCCATGACGTGGCCGTGGTCGGCGAGGGAGAGGGCTGCCTGGGCGTTCTGCTCGACGAGCAGGATGGTGGTGCCCTGGGACTTGAGTTCGGCGATGGTCGCCATGATCTTCTGCATCATGATCGGGGAGAGGCCCATGGAGGGCTCGTCGAGCATGAGGAGTTTGGGCTGGGACATGAGTGCGCGGCCCATGGCGAGCATCTGCTGTTCGCCGCCGGAGAGGGTGCCGGCGGCTTGTTTGCGGCGTTCTCCGAGGATGGGGAAGAGGTCGTAGGAGCGCTGGATGTCCTTCTCGATGCCGGCTCTGTCGTTGCGGAGGAAGGCGCCGAGGCGGAGGTTGTCCTCGATGGTCATGCGGGGGAAGATGTGCCGGCCCTCGGGGGAGTGGGCGAGTCCGAGGGAGACGATCTGGTGGGCGGGGGTCTTCTTGAGTGACTTGCCGTTGAACTTGATCTGGCCGCCGACGGGCTTGAGGAGGCCGGAGAGGGTGCGCAGGGTGGTGGTCTTGCCGGCGCCGTTGGTGCCGATGAGGGTGACGACCTCGCCTGCTTCGACCTTGAAGGAGATTCCCTTGACGGCTTCGATCTTGCCGTAGGCGACGCGGAGGTCCTCGACCTCGAGGAGTGCGGTCATCGGTCGTTCTCCTTGCCGGGCGCGGCGTCCGTCGTGGTGTCGGCGGTCGCTTCGGCGGCTTCGACTTCGGTGGTCTCGTCGGTGGCGGGGGTTTCTTCGAAGGGTTCGCCGAGGTAGGCGGCGATGACGCGTTCGTCGCCCTGGACGGTGGCGCTGTCGCCTTCGATGAGTTTTTCGCCCTGGACGAGGACGGCGACGCGGTCGCAGAGGTTGAAGATGAACCGCATGTCGTGCTCGATGACGAGGACGGCGATGCCCTTGTCGCGGATGGCGAAGACGAGTTCCTCGGTGGCGCGGGTTTCCTGCGGGTTCATGCCGGCGGTGGGTTCGTCGAGCAGCAGGAGGCCGGGGTCGCTGGCGAGGGCGCGGGCGATTTCCAGCTTGCGCTGTTCGCCGTAGGGGAGGTTGCGGGAGAGGTGTTCGGCTTTGCCTGCGAGGCCGACGAACTCGAGGAGTTCCATGGCGCGTTCGCGGGAGGCGTTTTCTGCGCGGTGGAAGCTGGGGAGGCGCAGGATGGCCGACCAGAAGCCTTCCTTGGTGCGGGTGTGGCGGCCGACGAGGACGTTTTCCAGGACCGTCATGTTGGCGAACAGGCGGATGTTCTGGAAGGTGCGGGCGATGCCGGCGGCGGTGACCTTGAATGATTTGGGTGGCAGGACGTTGCCTTTGTAGCGGACTTCTCCCTCGGTGGGGATGTAGAGGCCGGTGAGGCAGTTGAAGAAGGTGGTCTTGCCGGCGCCGTTGGGGCCGATGAGGCCGACGATCTCGCCGCTGTTGACGGTGAGGTTGACGTTGCGTACGGCGGTGAGGCCGCCGAAGCGCATGGTGACGCCGCGGGCGTCGAGGACGGTTTCGCCGGGGGCGGTGGCGCCCGGGGTGGCGTCCTTGGTGGTGGTGTCGGTGGTCATCGGTGTCAGGCCCCCGTCTTGCTCAGGACTGTGGGTGCTTCGGCGTCTTCGTGGAATTCGAGTTGGCGTCGCCGGTTGGGGATGAGGCCTTCTGGGCGGAAGCGCATCAGGAGGATGAGGGCGAGGCCGAAGGCGAAGAGTTGGTAGTCGCCGAGGAACTGGAGCTTGTTGGGGATGAGGAAGAGCAGGGAGGCGCCGATGAGGGGGCCGCTGATGGTGCCCATGCCGCCGAGGACGACGGCGGCGAGCAGGAAGGCGGAGTTGGGGGGGATGGGGCCGGCGAAGACGTATTGCTCGGGGGTCACGGTGTAGGTGACGTGGGCTTGTACGGTGCCGGCGAGGCCGGCGAGGGAGGCGCCGACGGCGAAGGCGATGAGTTTGACGCGGAAGCCGTTGATGCCCATGGCGAGGGCGGCGGTCTCGTCCTCGCGGATGGCGACCCAGGCGCGGCCGATGCGGGAGTCGCCGCTGCGTCGGAACACGGTCACGACGATGGCGGTGATGATCAGCATCAGGAAGAAGTAGTTGGCGAAGCGGCCGATGGAGAAGCCGGCGATGTCGTGGACGGCGCCGAAGTCGAATCCGAGGATGTCGAGGTTCGGGATGGAGGAGATGCCGTTGGAGCCGTTGGTGATGTCGGGGCCGGAGGTGCCGTCGAGGTTGTTGGCGGTGATGCGGAAGATTTCGCCGAAGCCGAGGGTGACGATGGCGAGGTAGTCGCCGCGCAGTCGCAGGGTGGGGGCGCCGATGAGGACGCCGAAGATGAGGGATGCGCCGGTGCCGACGAGGGCGGCTGCCCAGAAGGGGAAGTGGACGCCGAAGGGGGAGCTGGGGGAGCCGGAGACGAGTGAGGCGGCGTAGGCGCCGACGCCGAGGAAGGCGACGTAGCCGAGGTCGAGGAGTCCGGCGAGGCCGACGACGATGTTCAGGCCGAGGGCGACGGTGGCGAAGATGAGGATGTAGACGCCTACGGTCGCGTACTGGTCGTCGGTCTGGGTGAAGGGGAACATCGCGGCGGCGACGAACGCGCCGCAGGTGGTGATGTTCTGGTGGCGGGCGGTGATCTGGCTTGCCTGGGCGACGAGGCCGGACTTGTTGAGGGCGGCGAAGCCGAGGCCGGCGGTGATGAGGAAGCCGACGAACAGTTCGTCGTACTCGGTGCCGATGCCGTAGGTGAAGACGGTGAGGCCGAGGGCGAGGACCGCGACGATGACGAGGATCTCGGCGTAGGAGGGGAGCTTGCCGACGGGTCGGGCTGGGCCGGCGGCGAAGGCTGCCTTGACGGTCTCCCACTGGTGGGCGGCCCGGTGCTTGGTGTGCTCCCACGAGGTGTCGTCGGGGTCGATCGGGTCGGGGGCGGGGTGCTCGAAGGGCAGGGCGAGGGCGCCGAGGAGGGCGAGGAGGCTGCCGATGGCGACGATGAAGCCGCCGGGTTCGAGGTTGACGACGCCGCCGAGGTTGGTGGTGATCGCGATGACCGTGTACCAGCTGGTGGCGAAGGTGGCGAGGGCGGCGAACTTGATGGCGCCGTCGGCGCCGGCGGGGATGAGCCAGCCGAGGCCCTTGATGCCGTAGGAGGCGAGGGCGAAGAGGGTGGTGAGGGCGGCGCCTATGAGGACGAGGACTTGGAGGCCGCCGGGGTAGCCGTAGACGGTGAGGTCACCGGGGAAGGCGGAGGTCCAGGTCCAGGCGAGGAAGGTGGAGATGATGGTGAGGATGCCGCCGCCGGTGGCGAGGGCGCGGCCGATGTGCGCCGGGATGCCGATGAGGCCGGCGGGTGCGGAGGCGGTGTTGCCGAGCGGCGCTTCGGGTGCGGTGGTCTGTGTCGTCATCGGTGTCACGCCCTGTCGGCGACGCGCTCGCCCAGCAGGCCCTGGGGGCGCAGTAGGAGTACGAGGATGAGGAGTACGAAGGCCCAGACGTCGGCCCAGGCGTTGCTGCCGAACTGGCTCATGCCGGGGATGTCTGCGATGTAGGCGGTGGCGAGGGTTTCGACGACGCCGAGGACGATGCCGCCGATCATGGCTCCGTAGATGTTGCCGATGCCGCCGAGGACGGCTGCGGTGAAGGCCTTGAGTCCGAGGAGGAAGCCCATGGTGAAGGAGATCTGGCCGTATTTGAGGCCGTAGGCGACGCCTCCGATGGCGGCGAAGGCGGCGCCGAGGGCGAAGGCGATCACGATGATGCGGTCGGTGTTGACGCCCATGAGTTTGGCGGTGTCGGGGTCCTGGGCGGTGGCCTGCATGCCGCGTCCGGTGCGGGTCTTCATGACGAAGTAGCCGAGGAAGGCCATGCTGATGGGGGCGGCGATGAGGAGGAAGACGTCGCCGGTCTGGATGGTGACGTTTCCGATGTCGAAGGGGCCGCCGTCGATCTGGGGGAAGACGCGGGCGGACTTGGCTTCGGGGTACCAGGCCCAGACGGCCTGCTGGAGGGCGAGGGAGAGGCCGATGGCGGTGATGAGGGGGGCGAGGCGTGGTGCGTTTCGGAGGGGACGGTAGGCGAATCGTTCCGCTCCCACGGCGACGGTCACGGAGACCATCACGGCTCCGACGAGCATCAGGGGCAGGGCTATCGCCATGGAGGTGCCGTCGGGCAGTACGTACGCGTAGACCGTGAGAGCGCCGAACGCTCCGGTCATGAAGATCTCGCCGTGGGCGAAGTTGATGAGCTGGACAATGCCATAGACCATTGTGTAGCCGATGGCGACAAGGCCGTACATGGATCCCAGTAGCAGGCCGTTGACCAGCTGCTGCGGCAGTTCGTTCACCGCATGTCCTCCGAGACGGTTCGGATGTTCGACGGGGGGCCGGATGTGAGTCCGCGCGGGGCGCCTGTGGAACAGCGCCCCGCGCGGCTCAGTTGTGGTGCGGGTGGGTGTCAGCCGGTGTAGGTGCCGGACTTGACGGCCTTCCAGGCACCGTTCTCGATGGCGTAGACGGTGAGCTGCTTGTTGGTGGCGTCGCCGTACTCGTCGAAGGAGACCTTGCCGGTCACGCCGTCGAAGGAGACGTTCTGGACGGCGGCGGTGATCTTCGCGCGGGCGTCGTCGGGGAGCTTGCCGCTGTTGTCGTCGACGACCTTCTTGACGGCTTCGATGATCGACCAGGCGGAGTCGTAGGAGTAGCCGCCGTAGGCGCCGTACTCCTCCTTGTAGCCGCCGGCCTTGTAGTCGGCGACGAACTTCTTGGCGGAGGCGAGGGTCTCGACGGGTGCGCCGACCGAGGTGGCGAGGTCGCCGGTGGCGGAGGTGCCGGCCAGCTTGATGTAGTCCTCGGCGTAGATGCCGTCGCCACCGACGACGGGGATCTTGGAGCCGGCGGCCTTGATCTGCTTGCTGAGGGGGCCGGCCTGCGGGTACTCGCCGCCGTAGTAGACGACGTCGGCGCCGGAGTTCTTCACCTGGGTGGCGACGGCGGAGAAGTCCTTGCTGTCCGGGTTGATGTGCTGGGTGCCGGCGATCTTGCCGCCGAGCTTCTTGAACTCCGCGGTGAAGGTGCCTGCGAGGCCGGCGCCGTAGGTCTTCTTGTCGTCGATGACGAAGACCTTCTTCTTCTTGGCGTCGTTGAAGACGTACTGGGCGGCGAACGGGCCCTGGATGGCGTCCGTGGTCGCGGTACGGAAGTACGACGAGTAGGTGCGCTTCTTCGCGGTCGCCCAGTCGGTGCCCTGGGTGAGCGCCGGGTTGGTGTTGGCCGGGGAGACCTCGACCAGCTTGGCGTCGTCGAAGACCTTCTGCATCGACTCGGCGACGGAGGAGTTCAGCGGGCCGACGACGCCGAGGACGCTCTTGTCGGCGACCAGGGCGGTGGCGTTCTGCTGGCCCGCGGAGGGCTGTGCCTGGTCGTCCTTGGCGATGATCTTGAAGGTGACGCCGTCGACGTACTTCTGCTTGTTGGCCGTCTTGGCGGCGAGGTCGACGGAGTTCTTGATGCCGAGGCCCAGCGCGGACAGGTCGCCGGTCAGCGGGGCGTCGACGCCGATGGTGACGGTGGTGCCGCCGCCGGAGTCGGAGCCCTTGTCGTCGCTGTTACGCGAGCCGCAGGCGGTGAGGGTGAGAGCTCCCGCAGACAGCGCGGCGGTAATGGCGATGAGCGAACGTTGACGCACGTTCCAGTCCTTTCCCTGGGCGGCCCTCCCCCCTGGAAGAGGCCGAGTCGAGCGCTGAACCGAAGGGGTATTCCAGCTGCGCGGTGACTGGGCGTGACTCTAAGCGGGCGAAGGTGACAGGGAGGAGGGTCTGACCCATGCTGTGACGCTCTTGTTATGACACGAGGTAATGCAGAGCGGTACTTGGTGGGTGGAACGGCAGAATTCAGGCCGGTTCGCCCTGTCCGCATGTTGAGAACGTGCAGGACGGCCCCGGGTGGGTTCAGGCGTCTCAGGCGTTTTGGTGATTACCTGAATCGTTGCCGCAGGCTACATGTACGGCCTCGGAGAGATCGTGCGCGTAACGTGTGCCCAGGATGTAACTCTGAACTTGTATTGCGCGTGCATTACGTAGAGTTACGTCAAGAAAAGGAAGCCCGGCGTCTTTCGGGGCTCTACGGCAGTCCGTCACGTGCATGGTGACGACGATCTTCCGGCTGGTGCCCGCCTTCGTCCGGAACGGGGCCAGGGGGGCCGAGGTCAGGGAAATTCCGGCGTAGGGCTGCGACACATGGGTCACCGTGACCGGCGGGCCGGACTCCATGCTCAGCAGGACCGCGAAGCTGAAGCTCCTCGGCCGCACCCCTTTCGGCGTGGCCACGCCGTCGAGGTAGGTGATGTCGACGACCTGGGAAGGGTACGCCGCCTCGGGCGGCGGCGGCTTCCGCGGCCGGGTCGCGTAGAGCCAGCCGCCGCCGGCGAGGAGGATCACGGCCAGTGCCGCGGCGAGGACGGGGCGACGGTGCCCGGTGTACCAGCGGACGAGACGCCCGTCCGAACGGCGGCGCGGCGCCGAGGAGTTGGGCGGGCCCGTGATGTCCTGTGCGCGCGTGCCCTCGCCCGGCTCGACCGGGCCGACGCCGCTCACTGCCACGGCCCGTCGCCCGGGCCGCCGCCGCGGTACCACGCCGTGCAGCCCGCGCGCGCCTGACGGTCGATCAACTCGTCGGCCGCCCGGGGGCCTTGGCGTTTCCTCTCGGTCCGTGCCGCGTCCACCACGTCCCGCAGGATCTCGTACTGGCCGTTGGACAGGCCCATCGACTGGTAGTCGCCATAGGTGTGTTGGTTGAGCATCTCGCGCGACCAGTGGCCGACGATCCGCGCGCACAGGTCCTCGGGGGAGGTGGTGGCGGACGCGGACGCGCCGGGTGTCCCGGTCGCGGGGGTGGTGCGCCGGGCCGTCGTGGTGTCCGTGCCGGCCGGTCCCGCGCATCCGGTGGCCAGGGCGGCCGTCGTCAGCGCCAGCGCCAGGGCGAAGCCGCGCGCGGCCCCCGGTCGCGGGGGTCCTCCGGTGTCCATACGCATGACGCTAGGGCCTGTCCGGGGGATCGGGCCAGGGGCAGGGCCGCGCGGCGCGCCGGTGGTCCGGTGCCGCCGCCGCGGGGAGCGGGGCCGGCCGCCGTGTCCGGTCAGCCGGTCGTGGCCACCCGCTGCTCGTCGCTCGAGGTCACGTCCCGCAGGAGGCAGGTGAGCCGGGCGCTGCACACGCGCCGGCCCTCCTCGTCGCTGATCACGATCTCGTACGTCGCCGTGGAGCGCCCCCGGTGCACGGGGGTGGCCACTCCGGTGACCAGGCCGGAGCGGGCCCCGCGGTGGTGGGTGCAGTTCAGGTCGACGCCGACGGCGATCTTGGAGCTGCCGCCGTGCAGCATCGAGCCGACCGAGCCCAGCGTCTCCGCCAGCACCGCGGAGGCGCCGCCGTGCAGCAGGCCGTAGGGCTGGGTGTTGCCCTCGACCGGCATGGTGCCGACCACGCGCTCCGCGGACGCCTCCACGATCTGCACGCCCATGCGCGTCCCGAGATGCCCCGCGGAGAACAGGGCGGGCAGGTCGACGCCGAGCGCGGCGTACTCCTCGACGACCTCTTGCGGGAACTTCACGTGGTGCTGCTCGCCCATGGGTCCGGCTCCGTTTCTCGTGACCAGTACGGCTGCTCGTCCACTGAGCGAACGCTCAGTCGGTCGCCGATTGTTCCAGACGCACCACCACGGACTTGCTGGCCGGGGTGTTGCTGGTGTCGGCGGTGGCGTCCAGCGGGACCAGCACGTTGGTCTCGGGGTAGTACGCGGCGGCGCAGCCCCGGGCGGTCGGGTAGTGCACGACGCGGAAACCGGGCGCCCGCCGCTCCACGCCGTCCTTCCACTCGCTCACCAGGTCGACGTACGAGCCCTCGGCCACCTGCAGCGCGCGGGCGTCCTCCGGGTTCACGAGGACCACCCGGCGGCCGTTGGTGATGCCCCGGTAGCGGTCGTCGAGGCCGTAGATCGTGGTGTTGTACTGGTCGTGCGAGCGCAGCGTCTGCAGCAGCAGCCGGCCCTCGGGCAGCGCGGGGTACTCGACCGGGGCGGCGGTGAAGTTGGCCTTCCCGGTCGCGGTCGGGAAGCGGCGCTCGTCGCGCGGGGCGTGCGGCAGGGCGAAGCCGCCCGGATCGGCCACGCGCGCGTTGAAGTCCTCGAAGCCCGGGATCACCCGCGCGATGCGGTCGCGGATCGTGGCGTAGTCCTTCTCGAACTCCTCCCAGCCGACCTTGCTGTTCGCGCCGAGCACCCGGCGCGCCAGCCGGCAGACGATGGCCGGCTCGGACAGCAGGTGCGTGCTCGCCGGCTCCAGGCGGCCCCGGGAGGCGTGCACCATGCCCATGGAGTCCTCGACGGTCACGAACTGCTCGCCGCCGCTCTGGAGATCGCGCTCGGTGCGTCCGAGGGTCGGCAGGATCAGCGCGCGGGCGCCGGTGACGACGTGGGAGCGGTTGAGCTTGGTCGACACGTGCACGGTCAGCCGTGCGCGCCGCATGGCGGCCTCGGTGACCTCCGTGTCGGGGGAGGCGGAGACGAAGTTGCCGCCCATGGCGAAGAAGACCTTGGCGTCGCCGTCGCGCAGGGCGCGGATCGCGCCTACGACGTCGTAGCCGTGCTCGCGCGGCGGCGCGAAGCCGAACTCCTTCTCCAGGGCGTCCAGGAAGGCGGGGGCGGGGCGTTCGAAGATGCCCATCGTGCGGTCGCCCTGCACGTTGGAGTGGCCGCGCACCGGGCACACGCCCGCCCCCGGGCGGCCGATGTTGCCGCGCAGCAGAAGGAAGTTGACGACCTCGCGGATCGTCGGCACGGAGTGCTTGTGCTGGGTGAGGCCCATCGCCCAGCACACGATGGTGCGCCGCGAGGCGAGCACCATGCGCAGGGCCTCCTCGATCTCCGCGCGCGTGAGGCCGGTCGCGGTGAGGGTCTGGTCCCAGTCCGCCTCGCGGGCGCAAGCGGCGAACTCCTCGAAGCCGTGGGTGTGTTCGCGGACGAACTCCTCGTCCACCGCGCCCTCTGCCTCGAGGATCAGCTTGTTGAGGAGACGGAACAGGGCCTGGTCGCCGCCGATACGGATCTGCAGGAACAGGTCGGTGAGGGCGGCACCCCTGAGCATGCCCTGCGGGGTCTGCGGGTTCTTGAAGCGTTCCAGGCCCGCCTCGGGCAGCGGGTTGACGCTGATGATCCTCGCGCCGTTGGCCTTCGCCTTCTCCAGGGCGGACAGCATGCGCGGGTGGTTGGTGCCGGGGTTCTGGCCGGCGACGACGATCAGGTCGGCCTTGTAGAGGTCCTCCAGCAGGACGCTGCCCTTGCCGACGCCGATGGTCTCCGACAGGGCCGAGCCGGACGACTCGTGGCACATGTTCGAGCAGTCCGGCAGGTTGTTGGTGCCGAGCTCACGCGCGAACAGCTGGTAGAGGAAGGCGGCCTCGTTGCTGGTGCGTCCCGAGGTGTAGAACAGCGCCTCGTCGGGGGAGCCGAGGGCGGCGAGTTCCTCGGCGACGATGTCGAAGGCCCGCTCCCACGTCACCGGTTCGTAGTGCTCCGCCCCCTCGGGCAGGTACATGGGGTGTGTCAGGCGGCCCTGCTGGCCCAGCCAGTAGCCGCTGCGGCCGGCGAGGTCGGCGACGGGACGCGCGGCGAAGAACTCCGGGGTGACCCGGCGCAGCGTGGCCTCCTCCGCGACCGCCTTCGCGCCGTTCTCGCAGAACTCCGCCGCGTGCCGGTGCGCCGGCTCCGGCCAGGCGCAGCCCGGGCAGTCGAAGCCGTCCTTCTGGTTGACGCGCAGCAGGGTCAGCGCGGTGCGCTTCACCCCCATCTGCTGCTGGGCGATGCGCAGGGTGTGACCGATGGCCGGGAGCCCCGCCGCCGCGTGCTTGGGGCGGGTGACCTGCGGCGCGTCCTGAACCGGATCACCCTTGGGGGACTTGGCTGCCATCGGGGCGCTCTCCTTCGCATTCGCCGGCGCGTGTGCCGCGTCCTTCGGGGGGCACCCCGGGGACCTGCACGCCGTCGATACTCGCACGCGCCGGCGACATCGATCCCGGTCGGGCGGGCCCGGGACAGGGGCGACGACCGCGGTGCGCGGGCGGTGCGGCGGGGGGTGCGGGGCCCTGGTCGCGGGTGGGGCCGGGTCCGGCTGTCAGTGGGGCGTGGCAGGATCGGGGGCGTGGCAGAGACAGCATCGAAGAAGACGGACAGGCCCTCAGGAGACAGCCGCCCGCGGCTCATGCTCATGGACGGGCACTCGCTGGCCTACCGCGCGTTCTTCGCGCTGCCCGCGGAGAACTTCACCACCGCGACCGGCCAGCCGACGAACGCGATCTACGGCTTCGCGTCGATGCTGGCCAACACGCTGCGTGACGAGTCGCCCACGCACTTCGCGGTGGCCTTCGACGTGTCCCGCAAGACCTGGCGGTCCGAGGAGTTCACGGAGTACAAGGCCAACCGCTCCAAGACGCCGGACGAGTTCAAGGGCCAGGTCGAACTGATCGGAGAGCTCCTCGACGCGATGCACGTCTCGCGGTTCGCGATCGACGGCTTCGAGGCGGACGACGTCATCGCCACGCTCGCCACCCGGGCCGAGGCCGAGGGCTTCGACGTGCTGATCGTCACCGGCGACCGGGACTCCTTCCAGCTGGTGTCCGAGCACACCACGGTGCTGTATCCGACCAAGGGCGTCTCCGAGCTCACCCGGTTCACCCCGGAGAAGGTCTTCGAGAAGTACGGGTTGACGCCCGCCCAGTACCCCGACTTCGCGGCCCTGCGCGGCGACCCGTCCGACAACCTCCCCGGCATCCCCGGCGTCGGCGAGAAGACCGCCGCGAAGTGGATCAACCAGTTCGGGTCGTTCGCGGAACTCGTCGAGCGGGTCGAGGAGGTCAAGGGCAAGGCCGGGCAGAACCTCCGCGACCACCTGGAGTCCGTCAAGCTCAACCGGCGGCTGACCGAGATGGTGCGGACCGTGGAACTGCCCGGCACGGTCACCGACCTCCAGCGCGCCCCGTACGACCGCCAGGGCGTCGCGATGGTCCTCGACACCCTGGAGATCAGGAACCCCTCGCTGCGCGAACGGCTGCTGGCCGTCGACCCGGGCGCCGAGGAGGCCGAGGAGGCCCCGGTGCTCCTGGCCGGTGTCGAGCTCGACACCAGCGTCCTCGGCACCGGCGAGGTCGCGCCCTGGCTCGCCGAGCACGCCACCGAGCCTCTCGGGCTCGCCACGGTCGACACCTGGGCTCTCGGCACCGGCTCGGTCGCGGAGGTCGCGCTCGCCGCGGCGGGGGGAGCGGCGGCCTGGTTCGACCCCTCCCAGCTGGACGAGAGCGACGAGGGCGCGTTCGCCGCGTGGCTCGCCGACGACGCCAGTCCCAAGGTGCTGCACAACGCCAAGGCCGTGATGCGGGTCGCCGCCGAGCACGGCTGGCGCGTCGCCGGCGTCACCATGGACACCGCGCTCGCCGCCTATTTGGTCAAGCCCGGCCGCCGCTCCTTCGACCTGGACGCGCTGTCCACGGAGTACCTGGGCCGGGAGCTGGCGCCCGCCGCCACGGCCGACGGCCAGCTCGCCTTCGGAGCCGACGACGGCGCGGAGGCCGAGGCGCTGATGGTGCAGGCCCGCGCCGTCCTGGACCTCGGGGCGGCCTTCACGAGCCGTCTGGAGGAGGTCGGCGCGGCGGACCTCCTGCGTGACGTGGAACTGCCCACCTCCGCGCTCCTGGCCCGGCTGGAGCGGTACGGCATCGCCGCCGACAAGGCCCACCTGGAGGCCATGGAGCAGATGTTCGCGGGCGCCGTCCAGCAGGCAGTGAAGGAGGCGCACGCGGCGGCCGGGCACGAGTTCAACCTCGGCTCGCCCAAGCAGCTCCAGGAGGTCCTGTTCGGCGAGCTCGGCCTGCCGAAGACGAAGAAGACCAAGACGGGCTACACCACCGACGCCGACGCCCTGGCCTGGCTGGCCGCCCAGACCGACAACGAACTCCCCGTCGTCATGCTCCGCCACCGCGAGCAGGCGAAGCTGCGCGTCACGGTCGAGGGCCTGATCAAGACGGTCGCGGCGGACGGCCGTATCCACACGACCTTCAACCAGACCGTCGCCGCGACCGGCCGTCTGTCCTCGACGGACCCGAACCTGCAGAACATCCCCGTCCGCACGGACGAGGGCCGGGCGATCCGTCGCGGCTTCGTCGTCGGCGAGGGCTTCGAGTCGCTGATGACGGCCGACTACAGCCAGATCGAACTCCGCGTCATGGCGCACCTCTCCGAGGACGCCGGCCTGATCGAGGCCTTCACCTCCGGCGAGGACCTGCACACCACGGCGGCCTCGCAGGTGTTCGCGGTCGAGCGCTCCGCGGTGGACGCGGAGATGCGGCGCAAGATCAAGGCGATGTCCTACGGCCTGGCGTACGGCCTGTCGGCCTTCGGCCTCTCCCAGCAGCTGAACATCGAGGCGGCCGAGGCCCGCGCCCTCATGGACGCCTACTTCGAGCGCTTCGGCGGCGTACGGGACTATCTGCGCCGGGCCGTCGACGAGGCCAGGGCGACCGGCTACACCGCGACGCTCTTCGGACGCCGCCGCTACCTCCCCGACCTCAACAGTGACAACCGCCAGCGCCGCGAGGCGGCCGAGCGCATGGCGCTGAACGCGCCCATCCAGGGCACCGCGGCGGACATCGTCAAGATCGCCATGCTCCACGTGGACCGGGCGCTGCGCGAGGCGGACCTCACCTCCCGCATGCTCCTCCAGGTGCACGACGAAATCGTCCTGGAGATCGCCCCCGGCGAGCGCACGGCCGTGGAAGAACTCGTCCGCCGGGAAATGGCCGGCGCGGTCCGGCTCCGCGCCCCCCTGGACGTCTCGGTAGGGGTAGGCCCCGACTGGGAATCAGCAGCCCACTGACCCCGAACACGACCGCCCCGCGCCCCGAAAGGGACGCGGGCCGGTCGTGCCCCAGGGGGGAACGGCGGGAAGCCCCCGAAGGGGCGCGGGGAACGGCGCGACATGCCACGACGTTCCGGCACTCGGCGACGCTGGCAAGCCCCTGAAGGGGCGCCCACTCGGCGACGCTGGCAAGCCCCCGAAGGGACGCGGGGAACTGCGCGACAAGCCCCGATGCACCGCCCAAGCCCACCGGCGCAAGCGGCCTCCAGGGGCGCGGGGAACGGCGCGACCAGCCACCACCCACCCGCAGCCACCCCACCGCCCGAGCGGCCGAGCTCCCCGCAGCGCCCGTCACTCCGCTGGCCCCCGCGAAGAAGCCTCCCCGAGGCCACCCCCGTGAGGATGCGGCCATGGGTATACGCATGCTCCACCGCCGGACGGCCCAGGCAAGGACGCACGCCCAGGCGAACGCCGACGCGCCCCCGCCCACGCCCCGCCCACCGGTCCCGGTCTTCGCGGCGGCCGCAAGCACCGCCCGCGTCCCCGCCGGCCCCCTGGCCGCGCCACGCCACGCCACCGCGGTCCTGCGCGCCCGGCTCGCGCCCGCACGGGACGCCGTACGCCTGCACGCGGCGCCCGACTGGCGCCTGTGGGCCGACCTGGGCCGCGGCTACCTGACCCTCGCCCTGACCAGGCTCTCGCGGCCACGCCCACCCGCGACCGTCACGGTCTTCGTCGCACCCCCGCTCCCCGCCAGGACCCCCGGGCCCCCCGCGACCACCGGCCCCCGGACCCGAGACCCCGGAACCCCCGGCCAGGCCACGGGCACCCCGAGCGCCCCCGCAGCGGTGGACCCGAACGCCCCCGCACCAGCGGGTCCGAACGCCCCCGCAATAGCGGGTCCCAACGCCGCACCGGCGAACCCGAACACCCCGGCCACCGCGCCCCCCGCCGCACCGGCGGACCCGAACGCCCCCGCCACCGCGCCCCCGAACAGCCCCGGCGCCCCCGCCAGGAACCAGACCGGCCCCGTCAACGGGGACTCGACCGGGTCCGTTCCCGTTCGGCCTCTCCCCGAGCGTCGTCCGACCCCCCGGCCGGACGCCACAGCCTGATCCCGGCGGCGTACAACACCACGCCCAGGACCAGTCCCGCGCCCACCCCGAAGCACAGGGTCGGGATCACCTCCCAGGTCCTGGCCCCGGACCGCCGGTGCTCCCACCACCGTGTCACCCGCTGTACCGCTCCCAGCAGCGCGCAGCCGCCGACCACGGCGGCGGCCCCGTACCGGTCCCGTACCGACAGGGCCGCGAGGCCCGCCGGTTCGGCGGCCGCCGGTGCCCGCCGCAGGGCACGCACCAGGAACGCGACGACCACGACGGCGCCCACCACGGAACTGCCGTACTGGAGGTACCAGTACACGGGGGAGCCCCTCATCTCCCGGCCCAGGACGGGCAGCAGGCGTACCCCCCACCGGTCGTGGTGCGTGAAGGCGTCCCACACGACGTGGGTCAGCGCGCCGAGCGCCGCGGACAGGTACCACCACACCACCGACGACGGCCGTACCCGCGTGCGCGGCGCCCCGCAGCGCAGCAACGCGGCCGGCGGGCCCTGACGGGCTCGCGGCAGCAGCGCCACCAGCGGCTCGCGCACCAGCAGCCACAGTCCCGTCAGCGCCCAGGCGATGAGCACGTCGACGGTGAAGACACCCGCGACGGAGTGCGTGAAGCTGCCGAACTCCATTCCTCCGGACAGGACACTCGCCGCGAAGTAGGTCATGTCGGGTGCGAAGGAACCGGCCACGAGCACGGCCGGCACCAGGCGGCCCCGGCCGGTTCCGTCGGGGCGCAGGGCGGGCAGGACGGCCGCCGCGTGGCTGAGTGTGAAGGGCAACGGAGCTCCTCGGGGCGGACTTCGGCCGGGTGTTCGGCCAGGAGATCACTCCGGGCCAGTATGGGCGACGCCGCCCCGCCCCAACATGACATGGCCAACCGGTGAAAACCGGGCGCGAACGGGTGCCCGAGGAAAGGAAGTTGTCGTAGGGTCGCCTGGGCCCCCGTGCCGGGCGGTGACGTCGAACCGACCGAACACGGAACCTACAGGCGCCACCGGGGCAACCAGCACCGCGAGTCGATCGTCACAACAGAACGAGCACACCTCACCGCAGGGCGCGGCGGGAGTCACGGCAGGCGGGAAGACGGCACGGCGGGGCGCGGAGAGCGCTCAGGCAGCGGCAGACAGAGACGGGCGCTCGGGCGTCCACGGGAGGGTTCGGTTTATGGCGGCGCAATTCGGCAGCAGGCTGCGCAAGGGAGCTGCGACGACCGCTGTGGCCGCGGTCGCGGTCGCGGCTCTGTCCGCGTCCCAGGCTCCGGGGGTGACGGTCGACGACACCGGCAGACAGACCACCGGCGCCCAGCCCGCGGCGGACGCGACCACCGCTGACGGCGGCGCCGCGACCGGCAACTCGCCGTACTACACGGACCTTCCGCCGCTGAAGAGCCCGAGTCCCGCGCCGATCATCGGCACCCCCGTCTCGCAGGCGGAGGCCGAGGCGGGCATACCCGCGACCGTCCTGGACGCGTACAAGAAGGCCGAGGCCGAGCTGCGCGAGACGAAGCCGGGCTGCAACCTGCCCTGGCAACTGCTCGCCGCCATCGGCAAGGTCGAGTCGGGCCAGGCCCGCGGTGGCCGCGTCGACGCGAACGGCACCACGATCGGCAGGATCCTCGGCCCGCAGCTCGACGGCAACGGCTTCGCGCTGATCGCGGACACCGACAACGGCGCCTACGACGGCAACAGCAGCTACGACCAGGCCGTCGGCCCCATGCAGTTCATCCCGTCCACCTGGGGGTGGGCGGGCCGCGACGGCAACGACGACGGCAAGAAGGACCCCAACAACGTCTACGACGCAGCGCTCGCCGCGGGCCACTACCTCTGCCGCTATGACTGGGACCTGTCCACCCAGGGCGACCTGAACCGGGCGATCCTCAGCTACAACAACTCGACGGACTACCTGAACACGGTCCTGTCGTGGCTGGAGTACTACCGCGAGGGCACCCACGAGATCCCGGACGGCACCGGCACCCTCCCCTCCGGCCGCAGTGACGAGGGCACCGGTGCGAGCCCCGAGCCGTCGCCGCCGGCCTCGCAGACCCCCGAGCACAAGCCCGGCAAGCCCGCGGACCCGAAGCCGACCCCGCCGCCCACCACCCCGGACAAGCCGGGCAAGCCGGGTGAGCCCGGCAAGCCGCCCACCGCCACCGACACCGTGGACCACCTGGAGGACGCGGGCACCGGGAAGCTCACGGCGACCGCCGGCCAGGCGTTCACCCGGAAGATCAGCACCAGGGCCGAGACCAAGGCCGGCAAGTCCGTGGCCAAGGTCCGCATCCGGTTCACGATCACCGGTGGCACCGACACGACGTTCGCCGGCGGCGAGAGCGTCGCCACGGTCGCCACCAACGGCTCCGGTGTGGCCGTGGCGCCCGCGCTGCAGGCAGGCGAGAAGACGGGCGACGTCACCGTCCGTGCCGCCGTCGTCGGCCGCGGCACGGTGAGCGGTGTCGACTACACGGCCACCGTCACCGAGCGGACCGCCGACGCCCTCGCCCGCACCACCGACACGGCGCAGACGACCGCCCCGGGCGGCGAGTTCGCGAACCAGATCGAGGTGAAGGCCACCTACAAGGGCGCCGCCGCCGGCAAGGTCGCGGCCACCGCCACGCTGGTCACGTCGGCGGCCGACGCGACCGTGAACGACAAGGGCCCCTACTTCAAGGACGCGGACGGCAAGACCGTCCGCACCCTGACCGGTCTCGTCACGGACGCGAACGGCCTGCTGAAACTGCCGAAGCTGTACGCCGACGACACCGCCGGCACGTTCCTGCTGCGCATCACCACCGCGGGCGGCGCGACGCTGACGGTCGAACTGACGGTGGCCGCCGCCGAGACGACGCCGCCCGGCACCGACCCGAGCGCCTCTCCGAGCACCTCGCCCAGCACGACCCCCAGCACGTCGGCGAGCCCCTCCGCGTAGCGCTGGCGGCAGTACCCGTCCGCACACCGGCGGCGCCCCTCACGGAGAGGGGCGCCGCCGGTGTCGTACGACGTGTTCTCATCTCGTCCGCCCGTTGCTACCGTGCCCGACCTGACGACCTATCAGTTGTGTTCGCAGGGAGGTCCGTATGCGCGCCCTGATCGCCGCCGCGACCGGTCTCGCGCTCGCGTTCGCCCTGGTCCTCACGCTCACCGCGCTGGGCACGCCGACAGGGACGACCTCCCCGAAGCCCCTGCTGACGACGGTGCCGGCGCACCCGTGAACCGCCCGCGAACCGTCCGCCCCCACCGCCCGGCCGTCCGGGCCGCCCGCCAAGGAGGCCGAGATGCGTCGTAAGGCCGCCCTGGTCCTGCTCGCCCTCGCCGTGTTCTTCGCGGCGCTGTCCCCGCTGCTGCGCTGGTACGCCTTCCCGCGTCTGGCGAAGATCCCGGCGAACCAGTACCAGGACATGGTGCTGGAGGCCAAGGACGCGACCGTCCTCGACGCCTCGATGAAGGCCAGGAAGGTCTCCAAGGTCACCATCGTGCAGACCCTCAAGGGCAACGTGGAGGCGTCGGAGGCCATCGAACGGACCGCGCACCGGGACGTGGTCGTCTGGGACGGCCTGTCCTACGCCCAGGGCCCCGACGGCAAGATGATCTCCAAGATCCCCGAGCGCTACATCTTCGACGCCCACTCCCAGGAACCCGTCCACGCCACCGGCGAGATGGTCGACGGCGACCCGGTCAGACGCCAGGGCATCGAGTTCAAGTGGCCGTTCCTGACGGAGAAGCGGGACTACCAGTACTTCGACGCGCAGACCCGGACGACGTCCCCCATCCACTACAAGGGCACCCGCGACTTCCGGGGCATCGGCGTCTACTACTTCGAGCAGACCGTCCCGTGGACCCAGGTCAGGTTCCCCAAGATCATGCCGGTCGCGGGCATCACCCCCGAGTCCGTCGCCAAGACCGGCATGACCATCTGGTACACCACCGTCCGCAGGTTCTGGGTCGAACCGCTGACCGGCGCCCCCGTCTACGGCGAGGAGATCCACAAGGAGGAGCTGCGCGGCGGCACGCTGCTCGGCGGCCGGGGGAAGGTGACCGCGTTCGCCGGCCACGTGAAGATGCGTGAGGACTACATCGAGCACACCGTCGCCCTCGTCAAGTCCAACCGCACCCTGGTCCTGCTGATGACGTCCTACCTGCCGTGGGGCTTCCTGGCCCTCGGCGTACTGCTGCTGTCCCTCTCCCTGTGGCTGGAGGCGCGCGGACGGCACCCGGCCGACCCGGCACCCGCACGGGACAGCGAACCGGAACCGGTCACCGCCTGAGCCGGGCGTTGGTGTGCCGCGTCGGTTCGGCCGTGGCCGGGTCCTCGGGCCAGGGGTGCTTGGGATACCGGCCCCGCAGCTCCGCGCGTACCCCCTTGTAGCCGTCCTTCCAGAAGGAGGCGAGGTCGGCGGTGACGGCGGCGGGCCGGCCGGCCGGGGAGAGCAGATGGACGAGAACGGGTACGCCCGCGACGGCCGGCGACTCCTGGAGCCCGAACATCTCCTGCAGTTTCACCGCGAGGACGGGCTGCTCGGGGCGGGAGTAGTCGATCCGGACCGCCGAGCCGCTGGGCACGGTGATCCGTTCGGGCGCCAGCTCGTCGAGGCGCGCGGCCTCACCGGACGCCCACGGCAGCAGCCGGGTGAGCCCCTTCCCGGCGTCGATCCGCGCGAGACCGGCGCGCCGCCGCGCCCGGCCCAGCTCGGGCTCCAGCCACTCGTCCACGCGCGCGTGGAGGGCGTCGTCGGACACGTCCGGCCACGGGTCGCCCAGGTGCAGGTGCAGAAAAGCGAGCCGCCGGCGCAGTACGTCCGCCTCGGCCGACCACCTCAGCAGCCCGAGCCCCTCGCGCCGCAGCCCGTCGAGCAGCGCCTCGCGTACGAGGGCGGGGTCGGCGTCGGCCAGGGGCCGCACCGCCAGTTCCACCGCGCCCAGCCGTTCGACCCGCCGCGCGACGACGTCCCCGCCGCCCCAGCGCACCTCGTCCCGCTCCTCGACCAGGGCGCCGGCCGCGTACCGGGCGACCTCCTCGTCGACGACGGCACCGAGCTGCACGCGCGCGTGCCCCTTGCCCACGGGCCTGTCGGCGACGGCCACCGCGACCCAGGAGGCGGCGCCCAGGGCGGAGCCCTCGCGCACCTCGGCACGGGTCCCGGAAACCATCAGCAGCGAACCGCCGTCGGCCCTGGCCAGCCGCTCGGGAAAGGCCAACGCGGCCACGACCCCGACGGCCCCGTCCTCTCCGGCCCCCACCGACGACCAGGCCGACGCCGGCCCGGCGCTCCCCTCCCGGGCGCCGGCGACGACCTGGGGCGCGGACCGGGTGCCGGCGGCGGGGCCGGTCGCGGCGCGGGCGGTACGGCTCGCGGGGGCGGCGGCGGTGCGGGCGTCATGGCTCGCGGGGCCTGTCGCGCCGCGGGCGGTACGGCTGCCGGGTTCGGTCGCGGCGCGGGCGTCACGGTTCCCGGGGCCATGTGCGGTCCCGGTGTCCCCGTCCGCCCGCTCCCCGGTGCCCCCGCTCGCCCGCTCCGGTGCGAGGGTGCGTAGGCGGCGTGTCTCCGTCCGCCAACGTCCCGCGTAGGCGTCGCCTCCGCGCCGGGCGGTCCGCAGGGCGGCCGCCAGGTCGTCGCCGTACTCCCGCGGCGCCTCCTCGCTGAGCAGCGCGACGACCTCGGCGGCCCGGTCCGCGCCGATCAGGGGCGCCGAGTCCAGCAGCGCCCGGCCCAGCCGTGGATGCAGGCCCAGCCGGGCCAGCCGCACGCCCCGCCCGGTGGCCCGGCCCGCGGAGTCGACCGCCCCGATCGCCGACAGCACACCGCGTGCCGCCGCCATCGCCCCGGCCGGCGGCGGGTCCAGCAGGGCGAGACCGGACGCCTCCGGATCACCCCAGCAGGCCGTCTGCAGGGCGAACGCCGTCAGGTCGGCCACCTTGATCTCGGGGGACGGGAAACGCGGCAGACGCGCGTCCTCCGCCTCCGCCCAGCACCGGTACACCACGCCCGGCGCCTCACGGCCGGCACGCCCGGCCCGCTGCCGGCCCGCCGCCTGGGAGGCGCGTACCGTCGCCAGCGCGCTCAGCCCGCGCGCGTGGTCGACCCGCGGCTCCCGCGCCAGCCCCGAGTCCACGACGAGTCTTACCCCCGGCACCGTCAGCGAGGACTCGGCCACCGAGGTCGCCAGCACCACCCGCCGCCGTTCGGCCGGGGCCAGCACCGCGTCCTGCACGGCCGCCGGAGCCCGCCCGTGCACCTGGAGCACATCCACGGCACCGAGGCCCCCGAGCTGCCCGGCGACCCGGGCGATCTCGCCGACGCCCGGCAGGAAGCACAGGACGTCCCCCGCGTGCTCGGCCAGCGCCCGCCGCACCACCGACGCGACGTGTGACAGCAGCGCCGGGTCGACCCGCATGCCGTGCGGCGGCCGTACGGGACGCGGCGGCGGCGCCCACACCACCTCGACGTCGTACGACGCGCCCCGCGCCTCGATCACCGGCGCACCGCCCAGCAGCCGCGCCCAGCCCTGCGCGTCGGTGGTCGCCGACGCGGCCACCAGCCGCAGGTCCGGCCGCAGCGTCTCGCGCACGTCCCACAGGAACGCCGCCGCCGTGTCCGCGTCGAGATGCCGCTCGTGGCACTCGTCCAGCACCACCACGTCGACGCCCGCGAGCTCCTGGTCCCGCTGGAGGCGTTGCAGCAGCACACCGGTCGTGACGACCTCCACGCGCGTGCGCGGTCCCACCACCCGCTCGCCGCGCACGGTGTGGCCGACGCTGTCGCCGGCCCGCTCGCCCAGCAGCCACGCCATCCGCCGTGCCGCCGCCCGGGCCGCGATCCGCCGCGGCTCGGCCACCACCACCCGGCGCGTCGGCCCGTCACCGAGCAGCCCGGCCAGCGCCAGCGGCACCAGCGTCGTCTTGCCGGTGCCCGGCGGCGCCACCAGGACGGCGGTTCCGTGGTCCTCCAGGGCGCCGCGCAGCGCGGGCAGGGCACCGCGTACGGGCAGCGCCCCGAGGGCGTCGTGACGGATCACGCGCTCAGTCCCGTACGCACACGAAGATCGCCGATCCCGGGATCAGGTTCCCGCGCAGCGGCGACCAGCCGCCCCACTCCGAGGTGTTCCAGGCCGGCCACCGCGGCTCCACCAGGTCCACCAGCCGCAGGTCCGCCGCGACGACGTCCCGGACGCGGTCGCCGATCGTGCGGTGGTGCTCGACGTACACCGCGCGACCTTCGTCGTCCTGCTCGACGTAGGGCGTGCGGTCGAAGTAGGAGCTGGACACGGTCAGCCCCTCGGGTCCCGGCTCGTCGGGGAACGCCCAGCGGATCGGGTGCGTGACGGAGAAGACGAAACGGCCGCCGGGCCGCAGCACCCGCCGCACCTCGCGCAGCACCAGCACCGGGTCCGCGACGAACGGCAGCGCCCCGTACGCCGAGCACGCCAGATCGAAGGAACCGTCCGCGAAGGGCAGCGCGCCCGCGTCGGCGCACACCAGGGGGAAGGAACCGCCGATGCGCAGCGCGTGCTGGAGCTGGCGGTGGGAGAGGTCGAGGGCGACCGGGCGCGCGCCGTGGGCCGCGAGCCAGCGCGAGCACTGGGCCGCGCCGGCGCCGATCTCCAGGACGTCCCGGCCGGCCAGCTCCTCCGCCGGGCCGAGCAGCTCGGCCTCCACCTCGTCGAGGCCCTCGGGGCCCCAGACGAACCGGTCGTCACCCAGGAAGGTGCCGTGTTCGACCTGGTACTCGTCCGCGTTGCGGTCCCACCAGCCCCGGTTGGCCCGGGAGCTTTCCGTGACGCCCGCGTCCCGCCGGGTCGCTTCGGGTTCGAAGGCTTCGGACTCTTGGATGATCGGCTCCCTCGTCGTACTCTTCCGTTCAACCCGTCGTGCCGGCGTCACGAATGGGACACCGCCGGGCCCTCGTGGCCTCGTGGGACAGGTTTGGTGCCGGGTATGCGGTGATCCGCCCCGGGTGTGCGCCTTCGCGCATTGACCCTGTCCGGCTGCCCCCGTATGCTACAAGTTGCGCTGCGGGCCTGCGCACCTCAGACGTAGCAGGCTGCGCTCGCATCTGTTGCATGTCCCCTCGGTTGTCGAGGCGCCATCACCAGTTCCTGGTGAGGCGCTTCCTTGGCTGTCCGGCTTCTTCAGAGCGACACGGGCTCCCGGCGTAGCAGTACCTACGACTCTCTGTCCGTACCGGAGCCCTTTCCCACATGACGAGCAGCACCGAGACCACCTCTACCACGCCGCAGGTAGCGGTCAACGACATCGGTAACGAGGAAGCCTTCCTCGCCGCGATCGACGAGACGATCAAGTACTTCAACGACGGCGACATCGTCGACGGCGTCATCGTGAAGGTCGACCGGGACGAGGTCCTGCTCGACATCGGTTACAAGACCGAAGGTGTCATCCCGAGCCGCGAGCTCTCGATCAAGCACGACGTCGACCCCAACGAGGTCGTCAAGGTCGGCGACGAGATCGAAGCCCTTGTTCTCCAGAAGGAGGACAAGGAAGGCCGCCTGATCCTCTCGAAGAAGCGCGCCCAGTACGAGCGCGCCTGGGGCACCATCGAGAAGATCAAGGAAGAGGACGGCATCGTCACCGGCACCGTCATCGAGGTGGTCAAGGGTGGTCTCATCCTTGACATCGGCCTCCGTGGCTTCCTGCCGGCTTCCCTCGTCGAGATGCGCCGCGTCCGCGACCTCCAGCCCTACGTGGGCAAGGAGCTCGAGGCCAAGATCATCGAGCTGGACAAGAACCGCAACAACGTGGTCCTGTCCCGCCGTGCCTGGCTGGAGCAGACCCAGTCCGAGGTCCGCCAGACGTTCCTCACCACCCTGCAGAAGGGTCAGGTCCGTTCCGGCGTCGTCTCCTCGATCGTCAACTTCGGTGCCTTCGTGGACCTGGGTGGCGTCGACGGTCTCGTGCACGTCTCGGAGCTCTCCTGGAAGCACATCGACCACCCGTCCGAGGTTGTCGAGGTCGGCCAGGAAGTCACCGTCGAGGTCCTCGACGTGGACATGGACCGCGAGCGTGTCTCCCTGTCGCTGAAGGCGACGCAGGAAGACCCGTGGCAGCAGTTCGCCCGCACCCACCAGATCGGCCAGGTCGTGCCCGGCAAGGTCACGAAGCTGGTTCCGTTCGGTGCGTTCGTCCGCGTGGACGAGGGCATCGAGGGTCTGGTGCACATCTCCGAGCTGGCCGAGCGCCACGTGGAGATCCCGGAGCAGGTCGTCCAGGTCAACGACGAGATCTTCGTCAAGGTCATCGACATCGACCTCGAGCGCCGTCGCATCAGCCTCTCGCTGAAGCAGGCCAACGAGTCCTTCGGTTCCGACCCGGCCTCGGTCGAGTTCGACCCGACGCTGTACGGCATGGCCGCGTCGTACGACGACCAGGGCAACTACATCTACCCCGAGGGCTTCGACCCCGAGACCAACGACTGGCTCGAGGGCTACGAGTCCCAGCGTGAGGTGTGGGAGAACCAGTACGCCGAGGCGCAGACGCGCTTCGAGCAGCACCAGGCGCAGGTCATCAAGTCCCGCGAAGCGGACGAGAAGGCCGCTGCCGAGGGCGGCGACACCGCGGGTGCGGCTCCGGCCGCGTCCGGTGGCGGCGGTGGTGGCTCGTACTCCTCCGAGGGTGCCGACACCTCCGGCGCGCTGGCCTCGGACGAGGCGCTTGCCGCGCTGCGCGAGAAGCTGGCCGGCGGCCAGAGCTGATCGCAGGCCCGCTGAGGCCCGGTAGGTAACTGAGGGACCGCACCTTTCGAGGTGCGGTCCCTCGGTCGTGTCCGGGGGGCCGGGGCTGGCGAGGTGTGGGCCGGTGCTCGGGGGCGACCTGGCCCGTGGCCGATCGCTGGTCGTCCGCAGGCCGACCGCGGCGCGGTGAAGTCCGGGTACGTGGGGCGCTGGGGGCGTGCCGCGGCGGGAAACGTACCGGACACCCGGGTAACCGGCGGGCCGTAACGATCCGTTGTGAGGCTTCCCCCGTCGTCCATGACCGGAGAGGGGGACTCGGTGCGTGTCCCGTCGCACGGCGTCGCCGTGCGTGAAAAGCCGCTGAGAGCAGCCTGATCAGAGGCGTGAGCGGGAATGCTCCCGCCCCGCACCGCGTTGTGCAGTACGAACACGAGGAGGAGCGGTCACTGTGCTTGATCCGCAGGGTTTGTACGCATGGGAGCCGAAGGGCCTGGCCGTCGTCGACATGGCGCTGGCGCAGGAGTCGGCCGGTCTTGTCATGCTCTACCACTTCGACGGATACATCGACGCGGGCGAGACCGGCGACCAGATCGTCGACCGGCTGCTCGACTCGCTGCCCCACCAGGTCGTGGCGCGTTTCGACCACGACCGGCTCGTGGACTACCGGGCCCGCCGTCCGCTGCTGACCTTCAAGCGTGACCGCTGGACCGAGTACGAGGAGCCCACCCTCGACGTGCGGCTCGTCCAGGACGCCACCGGCGCGCCCTTCCTGCTCCTGTCCGGACCCGAGCCGGACGTCGAGTGGGAGCGTTTCGCCGTGGCCGTCCAGCAGATCGTGGAGCGGCTCGGTGTGCGCCTGTCCGTGAACTTCCACGGCATCCCCATGGGTGTCCCGCACACCCGTCCCGTGGGCCTCACCCCGCACGGCAACCGCACCGACCTGGTCCCCGGCCACCGCAGCCCCTTCGACGAGGCGCAGGTCCCCGGCAGCGCCGAGTCGCTCGTCGAGTACCGCCTCATGGAGGCCGGACACGACGTCCTCGGTGTCGCCGCGCACGTACCGCACTACATCGCCCGCTCTCCGTACCCGGACGCGGCCCTGACCGTGCTGGAGTCCATCACCGCGGCGACCGGCCTGGTCCTGCCCGGCATCGCGCACGCCCTGCGCACGGACGCCCACCGCACGCAGACGGAGATCGACCGGCAGGTCCAGGAGGGGGACGAGGAGCTCGTCGCCCTGGTCCAGGGCCTGGAGCACCAGTACGACGCCGCCGCCGGAGCCGACACCCGGGGCAACATGCTCGCCGAACCCGCGGACATCCCGTCGGCGGACGAGATCGGCCTGGAGTTCGAGCGTTTCCTGGCGGAACGCGAGGGCGACAACTGACCCCCGTGGTACAGGGCCTAGGCTTCCGCTCATGCTGAAGGTGGGCCTGACCGGCGGGATCGGCGCCGGCAAGAGCGAGGTGTCGCGGCTGCTCGTCGAGCACGGAGCCGTGCTGATCGACGCGGACCGCATCGCGCGCGAGGTCGTCGCGCCGGGAACAGACGGACTGGCCGCGGTCGTCGAGGCCTTCGGACCGGAGGTGCTCGCCGCCGACGGCAGCCTCGACCGGCCCGGCCTCGGAGCGATCGTCTTCGCCGACCCGGAGAAGCTCGCCGTCCTGAACGCGATCGTGCACCCCCTGGTCGGCGCCCGCTCCCGCGCACTCGAATCGGCCGCCGACCCCGACGCGGTCGTCGTCCACGACGTCCCGCTCCTCGCCGAGAACAGCCTGGCACCGCTCTACGACGTCGTACTCGTCGTCGACGCGAGCACCGAGACCCAGCTCGACCGGCTGGTGCGACTGCGCGGGATGACCGAGCAGGACGCACGCGCACGCATGGCCGCCCAGGCGACCCGCGAGAAGCGCCTGGAGATCGCCGACGTCGTCATCGACAACGACGTACCGCTGGCGGAGCTGCGGCGGCGCGTGGCGGACGTGTGGTCCGATCTCGTGCGCAGAGCCCACGCCCGCCGCGACGCGCCCGGCCCGGCCGAGGAATAGCGGCCGCGCGGCCGGGCGTTGAACACGCCCAGAGAGGGAAGGACTGTGCCGTGCCCGAGACCAGCGGACCCATCGGACGTACTCCGGAAACGCATGTCATCGACTTCCGTGCCGCCGAGCAACTGCTCGCCGCACGGGACCCGCGGGGCGCGGTGAAGCTGCTCGACCAGGTCATCGCCGCGCACCCCGAGAACACCGCGGCCCGTCTGCTGCGCGCGCGTGCCTTCTTCGCGGGCGCGCAACTGCGTCCCGCCGAGCTGGAGTTCACCATCGTCCTGGAGCGGGAGCCGGACAACGCGTTCGCGCACTTCGCCCTCGCCCGGACCTACGAGCGTCAGGGCCGGCCGGAGCTGGCCGTGCGCCACTTCCGTCTGGCGGCGGCGCTGGACCCGAACCCGGAGTACCTGAAGGCGGCCCGCTTCGACTCGTGAGCCGGTACGCGGGGACGCGTCGACGCGCTCGCGGGCTGGTACGCGGGGATACCCGCGTCGAGTCGTGGACCGGTACGCGGGGACGTGCCGCTCGTGGGTCGGTACGCGGGGACGCGCCGACCCGCTCGTCAGCCGGCAGGCGGGAGAGGGGCGACCCGCTCGTGCATGCGCCGATCCGTTCGTCAGCCGGCACCCGTGAGCCGCGCCGGTCAGGAGCCGGGGCGCTCTGGCGGTCGGCGCGTCGGGCGGCGCCGGTCCGCCGGCTCGTACGGCGGGATGTCCGGGCCGGGCTGGTAGTGCGGGCCCTGGCGGATGTGCCGGAGGACCACCACCATGTCCACGGTCACGACCAGCCACAGCAGCCCGCACGCGACGGCCCACCAGGGGCGTCCGGCGAGGACGAAGGCGACCGTGCCGAAGAGTGTCCAGACCAGGCCCCACAGGCTCAGCCAGAACCGCGCCCGCAGCGCGCTGCGGGCCGTCCTCGGTTCACTTCCCGTACGCATACCGATCATCGCTCCTCTCCTTGCAACGTACTCTTCGCTCCGGACGTTCTCCAAGCGTCACCCAGACCGTCCGAAGAGGGGATCACCGCGTGCTGCCGGATGCCGACGAACTGGCCGAGGTCCTGCTCGACCTCGGAGTACCGCACGAGGACATCGACGAACTCGTCCGCATGAGCCGGCGCGTCCGCGACGATCCCGAGCTGCGGAGCTTCCTCGAACACTCCGTCGCCGAGCTCGTCGCCGGGACGGGTGGGATCCACGGCAGGACCGACCTGCCCGAGCTGGACTGGCCGGCGGGCCCGCTCCAGCGTTTCTTCCCGGTGTACGTGTTCGTCGCGGCGCTGCCGCACACCCGCGCCCACCACCGGGAGCACGGCATCCCCGCCGACATCTCCCGCCGCACCCTCGCCGACCTGGGCCGGAACATCGCCGTGCACCGCAGGCGGCACGGGCGGGGCGGCGTGCAGGCCCCGCGGTGGCTGACCCACCACTTCCGCGGCGAGCTGTACCAGCTGGGGCGGCTGCAGTTCGAACGCTCCCGGGTCGGTCGGCACACCGCCGAGGTCCTCACGGCCGCCGGACTGGACGCCGAGCCGGGCGAGCCGTGCCTGAACGTCCACATCCCCGACTTCCTCGGCCCGCTGTCCCCGGCCGCCTGCGACCGCTCCCTGGCGCAGGCCCGGGAGTTCTTCGCCCTGCACTACCCGTCGGAGCGCCACCGGGCCGTCGTGTGCCACTCCTGGCTGCTCGACCCGCAGCTGCGGGAGTACCTGCCGGCGCGCTCCAACATCGTCCGCTTCCAGGAACGCTTCCGGGTGCTCCGCGAGGACCCGGAGCCGGTGGACACCGAACCGGTGCAGTACGTCTTCGGCGACCCGGAGCTGTTGGTGGCGGACCTGCCCCGGCGCACCTCCCTGGAACGGGCCGTCGGCGACCATCTGCGGGCCGGCGGCCACTGGTACATCGGGCACGGCTGGTTCCCGCTGTGAGCGAGAGGACGGCCTAACTCGTACGGGTGAACGGGGTGGGGGTGGGAACGGCTGTGCGGACGTGGTCCGTTGTGCGGTCATGGGACTGAAAATGCGAGCGGGACATCAGGGGAGGGGCCGGGGGCAATCACACCGGACGGCTGCGCGGTCGAGCTGTACTCACGTCTGTCCGTCGGGGTGGAGCCGGACATCATCGCGGCGGCCGCCCCGCCGGGGGCGAGCATCCTGGAGCTGGGCTGCGGCGTGGGCCGCATGACCCACCCGTTACTGGAGCGCGGGTACACGGTCACGGCGGTGGACGAGTCCGCCGACATGCTGGAACGCGTCCGCGGCGCGCGCACGGTCCTTTCGCCGATCGAGGACCTCGACCTGGGCGAGACGTTCGACGTGGTGCTGCTCGCCTCCTTCCTCGTGCACACCGCGGACCTGGAGGTGCGGCGGGCGCTGCTGCGCACCTGCGCACGCCACCTCGCGGACGGCGGGCAGGTGCTGATCCAGCGGGAGGGCGCGGACTACCACACGAACGTGCCGCGTGAGCGCGTCGATCCTGCCGGCCACACCGTGCGCATCGTGTCGTCCGAACCGGTCGCCGAGGGGGTCAACTCGGTCCTCGCGGAGTACGTCTTCCCGGACGCCACCTGGACACAGACCTTCCGCGTACGGCCGCTGACACGGGGGCAGTTCGAGGACGCGCTGGCGGAGGCGGGCCTGAGAGTGGACAAGTACCTGACGCCGGACGGGATATGGGTGCGCGCCCTCGCCGCGACGGCCGGGAGCCGAGGGGAGAACTGAGCGAAGGAAACCGCGCGGGCGTTCCGGGCGTCGATGAGTTCCGCGGCGAGGGCCGGTCTACCTCTGCGACAGCACACGGACCGCTTCACAAGGAGACCCTCATGTCCGAGACCACCGTTCCCGTCACCTCCACCGGCACGGTCGTCGCCGGCCCCGCGACCGCCCGCGGCCGGCGAGCCCGCGTCGCCCTGCGCGGACTCCAGGTGCTGATCGCCCTCTTCTACGCCGTTGCCAGCGCGCTGCCCAAACTGATCGCACACCCCTCGGCCGCCGAGTCCTTCGACAAGATGGGCTGGGGCAGCGCGGGCATGTACACCATCGGCGCGCTCGAACTGGCGGGAGCGATCGCCCTGTTGGTCCCGGTGCTCCAGTCGGTGGCCGCGGTGGCGCTGAGCGCGCTGATGGTGGGCGCGTTCATCGTCCAGCTCACCGTCTTCGACGGGGAGAACGCGGCGACCCCGCTCATCCTGATCGTGCCGCTCGCCCTGATCGCCTGGACCCGGCGGGGACACAACACGGACCTGCTGCACCTGATACGCCGACAGGCCTGACCGGTGACGTCGACGGGGGATCGGTGTGAGGGGGATCGGTGTGAGCGGCGATGCGGGTGCCGATGTTGGTGCGGATTGGGTGTCGGCGCCGGTGCGGCGGGTGATGCGGGTGGCTGGTCGGCCGTGCCGAGACGGACGCGGGGCCCGGTCGGTGCGGAGACCGCTGCCGGTTCCGGTGTCGGTGCCTTCACCGCTACCGGCGTGGCTACCGATCCTGCCGCCGAAGTCGACGTGCAGGGCGCCGGCGGTCGGTGGGCTGAGGGGCCCGGGCCGGACGCCGGCGCCGTGCACCTCGGCAGGGCACGGCCGGAGACTCAGCGGCCTCCGCGCCTGGGGCGGCCGCCGGGCGAGCCGAACGGGCCCGGTGCGCCCGGACCACCCCTCGGGGCCGGACCGCCCCGTGTACCCGGGCCTCCTGTCGCCCCCGGACCACCCGTGCTCCCCGGTGGTCCGCCCAGCCCGCGCAGGCGTTCCATGTCACGGCGGTCCCGCTTGGTCGGCCGGCCCGTACCGCGGTCGCGGATGCCGGCCGGGGCGACGGCCTCGCGCGGCGGGGGCGGCGGGCTGTTGTCGACGTAGCACTGCGCGGCCACCGGGGCGCCCACCCGCTTGCGGATCAGGCGCTTGACGACGACGACCCGTTCCCAGCCCTCCTGCCGGACCCGCACCTCGTCGCCGACGCGCAGGGAGTGGGCGGGCTTGACCCGTTCGCCGTTCACCCGCACATGACCGCCCCGGCAGGCGGTGGCGCCCATGGAGCGGGTCTTGACCAGCCGGACCGACCAGATCCAGCTGTCGATGCGCACGCTCTCGCCGTGCTGCGGACCGGCCGCCTCGGCGGCGGCCACCGCGGCGGCGGTCTTTGCGTCCACGCCGTCGGGGCCCTCGGGGCCGTCAGGTTCCCCGGTCGCCTGGTTCTGGGGACCGTCGTTTCCCGGGGCGGTCCCGGCGGGCCGGTCACCCTGCGGACCCTGCGGATTCCGCTGGCTGTCGGGTCCGCCGGCGTCCGTGGCGCCGCCGTCGGCCCCGTCGTGGTCGTGGTCCGGGTGCTCAGAAGCCATGCCGCCGACTTTAGTCCCCGGAGCGGCGAGGACCGGCCGGGTTTTCGGGGCCCGGCGCGGAGGCGGGCGAGGACAGGGGTGCGGCGGGGGAGGGGCCTGCCCGGCCAGGTGGATCACGGCCTTACGGTGGACCCATGCACAGCCTGGAGGATCTGGACGCGCGGATCAGCGGTTGCAGCGCCTGTCCCCGGCTCGTGGCGTGGCGTGAGGAGGTGGCGCGGACCAGGCGGGCCGCCTTCGCCGACGAGACGTACTGGGGCAGGCCGGTGCCGGGCTTCGGTCCGGCGGACGCCCGGCTGCTGATCGTCGGCCTCGCCCCCGCCGCCCACGGCGGCAACCGCACGGGCCGTATGTTCACCGGTGACCGTTCCGGAGACGTGCTGTACCAGGCGCTGTACGACGTCGGGCTCGCCTCGCAGCCGACGTCGGTCCGTGCCGGTGACGGCCTGGAACTGCACGGCGTGCGGGTCACCTCGCCCGTGCACTGCGCCCCGCCCGCCAACAAGCCCACCCCGGGTGAACGGGACACCTGCCGGCCCTGGCTCGTCCGGGAACTGGGGCTGCTGCGGCCGAGCCTGCGGGCGGTGGTCGTGCTCGGCGCCTTCGGCTGGCAGGCCGCGCTGCCCGCGTTCGCCGAGGCGGGCTGGACCGTGCCCCGCCCGAGGCCGCCCTTCGCCCACGGGGCCCGTGTCCCGCTCGGCGGACTCGACCTCTTCGGGTGCTTCCACGTCAGCCAGCGCAACACCTTCACCGGCAAGCTCACGCCCGCGATGCTGCGGGACGTGCTGCGCACGGCGGCGGAGGCGGCGGGGCTGGAGGGGGCCGGAAACCGGGGCGACCGGACCGTCGTAGGGCGGTACGGTGCGCCGATGACCTTGTATCCGCAGATCGCACCGCATGACCACGGCATGCTCGATGTCGGTGACGGCAACCATGTGTACTGGGAGATCTGCGGCAATCCGCGCGGCAAGCCCGCGGTCGTGCTGCACGGGGGGCCGGGCTCGGGAGCCAACGCGTACTTCCCGCGCCTGTTCGATCCGGCCGCGTACCGGATCGTGCTGCTCGACCAGCGGGGGGCGGGGCGTTCGACGCCGCCGGCGAGCGCGTACGACACCGACATGAGCGTCAACACGACCGCTCACCTCATCGCCGACCTGGAGTCGCTGCGGCGGCACCTGGACATCGAACGGTGGCTGGTGTGGGGCGTGTCCTGGGGGTCGGTGCTGGGGCTGCGGTACGCGCAGACGCATCCCGGGGTGGTGTCGGAGCTGGTCCTGACCGGGATCGCGACCGGCTCGAACGCCGAAGTCGCCCTGCTGACCAGGGGACTGGGGAAGATCTTCCCGGAGGCGTTCGAGCGGTTCGCCGCCGAACTGCCCGAGGGGGAGCGGGACGGAAACCTCGCGGCCGCCTACAACCGGCTGCTGGAGTCGCCCGATCCCGAGGTGCGCGAGCGGGCCGCGCGGGCCTGGACCGACTGGGAGACCGCCATGGCGCCCGCGCCGCCCCGGTCGATCGCCCGCTACGAGGACCCGGTGTTCCGGATGGGCTTCGCCCGCACCGTCACGCACTACTGGGGCAACGACCACTTCCTGGGGGAGAGTGAGGACGACAGCGTCGGTGTCGTACTGCGGGACGCGCCGGCGCTGAAGGACATTCCCGGCACCCTCGTGCAGGGCGCTCTCGACTTCGGCAATCTCCTCGGTACCGTCTGGCGGCTCCATCACGCCTGGCCGGGCAGCGAGTTGGTGGTGGTCGACGACGCCGGCCACAACGCGGGGGCGCCCGGCGTGGCCGAGGCGCTGGTGGCGGCGACGGACAGGTACGCCCGCCGCGGACAGGGCGCCTGACCTCCCCCGGCCACGCCCTCCGCCCCCTCCCCTTCTCCCGCCCGCACCCCTTCTCCCTCCCCTTCCTGCATCCCGAACAGGTGCCGCACCGTCGAGCGGTAGTTGGCCTGTACGTGGCTGAGGGCGTGGGCGCGGGCGCGTTCCGGGTCGCCGGAGGCGATCGCGTCGTACAACGCACGGTGTTCGGTGAGGAGTTGGGGCCACTCCTCGTTCTGCCGGGTGAGCCGGCGCAGGCGGCCGTCGACGGGTCCATGACCGAGATCAGCGGGACACCCGCGCCGCCGGGCAGAACACCCGCTCCACGGCGCGACGTTCCGCGCCACGGCAGGACCCTCCGCCCTACGGCTGCCACACGTACCGCACATCCGGCTCCCGTTCCTCGTTCGAGCTGCCGTCGGTGCGCTCGGCGACGACGAAACCGTGCCGCTCGTAGAAGCGGTGGGCGGGCTCGTTCACCTGGAAGGTCCACAGCCGCACCCCCCGCGGGCTGCGTTCCTTGGCCAGCGCGACGAACCGGTCGCCGATGCCCCGCCCCCGCCACTCGGGGGCGAGGTACAGCTGGGACAACAGGTCGCCGTCGAGCACCATCAGCCCGACGATCCCGCCCCCGTCCACCGCCTCGGCCACCCACGTCTCGCGCGACGGCACCACCACGTCCCGGATGTACGCCCGCACCTCGTCGTCGGACCGGGGCCTGACCACCGTGGGCAGCGCGGCACCGAACGACCGCAGCCACACGTCGGCCGCGGCGGAGGCGTCGGCGGCACCGGCCCGGCGCAGCACGACGGCCGCCTGACCCCTCACGCCGCCACCACCGCGGGGACGACAGCGGGCGCCGAGACCGCCGAGCGGGCCGGAGGGCGGGGGAGGACGGCGATACGCTGGATCACGGGGGCTCCTGACCTGGACACCGGGCGACCCGCCGATCATCCGGGGCCGCGCGGGCCAGCGCATCCGAATATGCGCGATCTCCGCCCCGGCGTCCGGGGTTGCGTTCATAAAGAACGCGGCCTCCGTGGCAACCGTCACCTCGCCGAAACGCAACCACCCCCTCTTCCCGGGGAACGCGATCTACCGTGGAGAGCACAGTCCGCAGCCCGGCCGCCGTCGCCCGAAGGCTCATCTCCGCCCTCGTCGAGACGACAGGAGTCCCGTGTCGCGCCCCGCTCTGACCCTTCCGCCCTGGCTCGCCCACGCGCTCCGCGCCCAGCGGGGACCGGTGCCGTGGAGTGCGGTGGTGCGGGGGGCGCTGGCCGCCGGCCCGCTGCTGCTCGTCGCCGTGCTCGTCGGCCGGACCTCGCTCGGGGTCGTCGCCGCGATCGCCGCCATGCTCGCCGGGATCAACGACCGGCCCGGCAGCCGGCGCGTCTCCGTAAGACGGCTCGGTGTGCCCGCGCTCGCGGGGGCGGGCGGGCTGCTGGCCGGGACGTACGCCGGTGACCATGCCGGGGCCGTCACACTGACCGTGCTGTTCACCCTCGTCGGTCTCGTCGCGGGCAGCCTCAGCGCGGTCGGGACCGTCGCCTCCGGGGCCGGCACGCAGCTGCTCGTTGCCTCCGCCATCGGGGCCGGGATGCCGTTGCCGGAACCCGGATGGCAGCGCGCCCTCGCCTTCCTCGCCGGGGCCGGGTGGCTGCTCGCGCTGCGGCTGCTGCTGCCCACACCCAAGGCCATGGCCGGCGGCGACTACCGGTTCGACGGGGAGCGGGACGCCGTGGCCGCCGTCTACGACGCCGTCGCCGACCTCCTCGACGCCGCCGGGACACAGGAGGCGACCGCGCGCCGGGCCGCGCTCACCGCCGCCCTCGACCACGCGCAGGACGCCCTCGCCGGACCCCGCCTGCGGCGCTACGCGAGCTCCGCGGCCGAACGGCGGCTGCACGCGCGGTACGCCGCCGCGCTGCCGCTCGCCGAGGCCGCGACCGCCCTCGCCTGGGCCGGGGAGGCGGTCGCCGGCCGGGCGTCCGAGGGGCCGCGCCGGCTCGCCGCCGCAGTCCGTGGCAGCACCCACACCGGACCGCTGCCCGCCCCCCACCGCTCCGCGCCCGCCCTGCGCGCCCTCGACGACGCCCTCCTGCACGCGGCCGAGTCCTTCGACGACGCCAGGGGCAGCGATCTGCACACCCGCAGGCGTACGGCCGGGAGGCTGCCGCGCGCGATCTTCGGGGCCGGCGGACGCGAGTACGGCCTGCGGGTCGCCCTCTGTTTCGGAGCCAGCGCGGCCGTGGCGCAGGCTCTGCACCACGCCCGCTGGTACGGGCAGCACGAACACTGGTACTGGCTGCCCGCCACCGCCGTCTTCCTCGTCAAGCCCGACCTCGGGCCGCTCGCCTCGCGCGTCCTGTGCCGGGCCGCGGGGACCGTGCTGGGAGCGGTCGTGTTCGCCGCGTTCGCCGCCGTGCTCCCGCGGCCCGAGGGGCTGATCGCGCTCGTCGCGGTCAGCGGCGCCCTCATTCCCGTGGCCACCCGGCACTTCGCCGCGCAGACCGCCGTCGTCACCGTCCTCGTCCTCGCCCTGGTGATGGTCGGCGGGGAGCCGCAGGCATCGGTGAGCCGGATCGGCGAGACACTGCTGGCCTGCGCGATCGTGCTGATCGTGGGACATCTGCCGATGCCCGGACAGCGGGGCGGCGGCGTACGCTCCCGGCTCGCCGCGGCGGGGAACGCGGCGCAGGCGTACCTGGCACACGTCCTGCGGGAGTCCGACGGCCGGACCGCCCGGGGAGCTGAGGGCCGCGAGGTCCGCTGGACCCTGCGCCGCGAGGCCTACCGCACGCTCGCCGAGGCCCGCACCGCCATCTCGCTCGCCGCCGCCGAACTCCCCGCCCTGGCCCGGCACGCCGAAGGCGCGGACGACATCGCCGCCGCCCTCGAACGACTTGTCGACACCACCACGGCCTGCGCGGTGCACCTCGACGACACGGGACGTCTCACCCCCGACCACACCGGACGTCTCACCGCCCTCCTCGGCGAACTCGCCGAACACCGTGAGCGGGCCGGACTGCGAGAACCCGAGATCCCCGTCGCGGTCTGAACGACGCCGGCGCCGTCCCTTACCCGCCGAGGAGGTTTCCGCCGGGGGCGATGAGTTCCGTGGCTGCGGACGGTCACCACCGGGAACGGACCGTTGCACAGGAAGGGCCCATGTCGCTTCCGGAGATCGTCTCGCGCGCGCAGCGGCGCGCCGCACGCGAACACCTGCTGCTCAAGGAGAAGGCGGCCACCCGCGCGCGGGACGCCCTCAACACCGAGCGGCGCGAACTGCCCATAGTCGAGATCGACGAGGAGTACGTGTTCGAGGGCGGCGACGGAAAGGCCACACTGGCCGACCTCTTCGAGGGGCGGGACCAACTCGTCGTCCACCACTTCATGTTCGCGCCGGAATGGACGGCCGGGTGCCGAAGTTGCTCCGCATTCCTGGACCAAGTGGGGCATCTCGCACATCTGCGGGCGCACGGCACGTCGTTCGCCGTGGTCTCCCGGGCGCCGTACACGAGGATTCTGCCGTTCAAGGCGCGCATGGGCTGGACGCTGCCCTGGTACTCCTCGTACGGCGGTGACTTCAACCATGACTTCGAGGTGACCCTGGAGCGGGACGGGGAGCTGGTCGAGCGGGCCGGCGTCAGTTGCTTCCTGCGCGACCGTGACCGGGTCTTCCACACCTACTCCACGTACGGGCGCGGTCTCGACGGGCTGGGCTCGACCACGACCTTGCTGGACCTCGCCGCGCTGGGGCGGCGGGAGGAGTGGGAGCGACCGGAGGGGCGGGCGTCGGCGCTCGGGGCGTCGGCGGGAAGTGGGCGGATCCTATATCACGACGAGTATGACGACTGATACGGAAGGTGACACCCATCGCCCAAAAGTGGAGATCTTCCTCACACTCTGCGGTGAACGAGTGTCAACTACGTCTCAGTACCGTCACTTCCCGAGGCGTTCACCCTGTGGTTGGCGTTTAGTTCATCAAGTACAGCGCTACATGGAGGTGCAGGGTGAACGGGCGAACGGTGCTTGAGCGGTTCCCCGCCGGCGGACCGCGTGGTTCGTGGCCGGCGGAGGAGTTCGCGCAGTCTCGGCGTCTGGAGGGCCTGTCCGCGGAGGTCGTCATGGATCTGGCGACGGACATGTTCCTGGTGATCGTCCGCAGCGGGGAGGCGGCCGACGCCTCCGCCTGAGCGCCCGGTGTGTGCCCACGGAGGTCAGCCCGCCTTCGGGGCGGGCACCTTCGTCGTGAACTGGTCCGCCTGCAGTGAGTACAGCTCCGCGTAGACGCCGCCGGTGGCGAGCAGCTCCTCGGGCGTCCCGGACTCCACCAGCCGGCCCTGCTCCAGGACGTGCACCAGGTCCGCGTGGCGCACCGACGCCAGCCGGTGGGTGATGAGGATGACCGTCTGTCCGCTGCCGGCCAGCGCGCGGATCTTCTCGAACACCTCCAGCTCGGCCCGGGCGTCCAGGGCAGCCGTAGGCTCGTCCACGATCAGGATGCGGCCGCGCCGGTACGCGGCCCGGGCGATGCCGAGCCGCTGCCACTGACCGCCCGAGAGCTCGTGCCCGCCGCTGAAGTCGCGGGCGAGCAGCGTGTCCAGACCGCGCGGCAGATCCGCGAGCACCTCCTCGGCCCCCGCCTCCGCGACCGCGTCGGCCACCCGCTCGTCGGTGAGCGGCGCGGAGGAGCGGCCGACCGCCACGTTGACGCGGGCCGTGAACGGCCACCGCTTGAAGTCCTGGGCCACCATCGCGACCCGTTCGGCGAGCCGCCGCCGGTCGGCGGTCGCCGCGTCCACGTCGTCCCACAGGATGCGGCCGCTGTCGGGCGCGTACAGGCCCGCCAGCAGTTTCACCAGGGTGGTCTTGCCCGAGCCGTTCTCCCCGACCAGGGCGACGATCCGGCCGAGCGGCAGGTCGAGCGTCACGTCGTCGAGCGCGGGGCGGGTCGCGTCACCCGGATAGCTGAAGGTGACGTGCTCGAACCGGATCACGCGAGGCTCCTCCGGCAGCGCCGTGCCGCCGACCGGGATGGCCCGTTCGGCCGCCTCCACGTACAGCCGTTGCAGATCGCCCACGAACAGCGCCTCCTCGTGCAGCGCGTTGACCTCCACGACCAGGGTGTCGAGGCTCTGCGAACCCGTACGGATGGCGATCACGGCCGTACCGGCCACCGACAGGGCCATCGCGCCCGTCACCAGCAGGCCGCCCAGCGTCAGGTAGGTCGCCGCCGTCGCCAGGCCGGTCCAGGTCGCCGCGATCAGTCCGGTGCGGGCGGCGAGCCGGGCCAGCCGGGTCTGCTCGGCCTCCGCCGTCTCGGCCATCGCGCGGAAGTGGCGCAGCAGGAACGGGCCCACGCCGTGGACGCGGATCTCCGGGGCCGCCTCCGGCTGGATGAGCAGCGCTCCGAGCAGCCGACCCGCGCGCGCGTGCTGCACCCAGGCGTGGAAGGACTCGTAGCGGCGGCGGGCGATGGTCAGCGCGCTCCAGCCGCTCGGCAGCGTCATCGTCGCCAGCAGCGGAAGCAGCGCCGGGTGCAGCACGGTCAGCACACCCGCGGCCGCGACCAGGGAGATCGCCGCGTTCATCACCCGGGTGGCGCACCCGATCATGCGGCGGGCGGAGGCGGCGCCGTACTGCGCGGTGTCCAGCAGCTTGTGGAAGGCGTGGTCCTCGATCGCGGCCAGTTCGACGGCCGCGGCCCGTTCCAGGTACAGCTCGGTGGCCACCCGCTCCACCTTGGGTTCCAGCCGTCCGGCGGCGTAGGTCGAGGCGGCCCGCAGCAGCGCGCCGACCAGCATCACGGCGGCCATCGTGACCAGCGCGGGGACCGCCCCGCGCAGCCGGGCCTCGATGGCACCGCCCGCTATCAGCCGGCCCAGTACGTTGTTGACCGCCAGCAGGCTCACCGCCTGGGCCGCGCCCCGGCCCGCCTCGGCGGCCAGCACGGTCCGCGCGGCCCCCCGGTCGGCCTGCCAGGCCAGCCGGAAGCTGGACGCCAGCAGGGCGGGCAGCCGGGTCACCATGGCCCGGAAACTCAGTTCGAGGAAAGCGTCCGCGTGCGAGTTCCAGCCGGTGTCGTAGCGCAGCGGGCCGCCGAAGAGCAGCCGTTCCGACTCGGAGATACCGGCCGCCGCCGCGGCCTCGGCCCCGTCCTTGTCCCCGTCGTGCCTCTTCGCCACCGCCGACCTCCCCGATCGTTGACGAACGGCCAACTATCGCGGGATCCGGCCGCGGCGGGGCAGAGCGCATGCGGAGGAGACGGGAGCACGCGGGCGCGCGCCGTGGCGAGGTGGTGGGGCGGGTGGATGCCGTGGGTGCGGGGGGGAGGGATGCGGCTGGATCAGGCGGCGGAGGGCGTACGGCGCGGTGAGTGTCGCGTGTCGGGGCGCCCCGACCGGGTAAGGCAGTGTCGCGCGGTGTGCGTCAGGCGCTGACCGGTCGTGACCAGGCCGGTGTCGTGCCCGTCAGGCGGCACAGGGCCAGGTAGAGCGGGATCGGCGGGGTGTACGGAAGCGTCCCGTCCGGTGTGTGGATCAGAGGCGGCGCGGCCGGGGCGTCCGGCACGACCGCCCCGGTGACGTACCGCGCCGGCGCCGGCCACTCCAGGGCGTAGTCGGAGTCCGACGGAACGATCCACCACCACTGCGTCTCGTCGGCGTACACGCACCCGACCCGCGGCAGGCGGGGTATCAGCAGCGGGCCGAGACGGGCGGGTGTCGCCACCGCGTCGCAGCCCAGCGGGACCGTCATGCCCTCGGGGACGGGCAGTCGCCGGGGTGTGCCCGCGGTGCGCGCGGCCGGGGCGTACAGCCCGCGGCGGAGCCGGACCAGCGTGTCCAGGCCCAGCACCTGGGCTCCGCCGTACCCGCGGCTCACGCGCCGCCCCACTCTCGGCCCACCCCGCGCGGGTGCATCTCGACGGCCGCCGGGCCCTGCCGTTCCCGGGCGTCGTCCTCGCCGCCCGAGCCGTCGGCCGGACCGGGCTTCGGGCGTGCTCCCCAGCCCAGGTCGTTGCGCGGGCCGGTGTCCTCGCGAGGCGTGTCGGCCTTGCGCGGCAGCTCCGCCCAGACCAGCAGGCCGGGGCCGTGCTCCTGGGCGCCCCAGGCATGGCACAGGGCGTCGACGAGAAACAGTCCCCTCCCCTGTTCCTCCTCGGGGCGCTGCGGGTACGGGTGCGGATCACCCGGCGCGCAGCCCTGGTCCCGTACGGCTATGCGCACCAGGCCGTCACCGTCGTGCAGCTCGCAGACGACGACGCTGCTCGCGGTGTGCACGATCGCGTTGGTGACCAGCTCGGAGACCACGAGGGCCGCTGTGTCGCAGGTGTCCTCGCAGACGGACCAGCCGGTGAGCCGGGCCCTCGTCAGGCGTCTGGCCTGCGCGGGAGAACCCGGGTGGGCGGCCAGCTCGAAACGGAACCGGCGCTCGGCAGCGGCCCTGTCGGGGCCTGCTCCCGCGGCGGCACCGAGACCTGGGGGGCGGCCTGCGGCGGCGTCTGTTCCTAAGGGCGCGGACGGAATCACGCTTGCCACTATCGCCCCGACGTGAACACTTGGCAAGTGTCACTCTGAAAAATGCAGAGTGCTGTGTGACGCGGTGAAGCGCCGTGGCACACTGCTCGCAACAGCACCACGAGCGGCGCCAGTTGGGATCAGCGAAGATTCGTACCGATCTTCGAACAGGTCTTCGAATGGCGCCGCAGGGCTGTCAGGATTCTTTCGCGCTCGGCCTGATCGCCCCGGGTCGTGCCGACGGGGACTTTGTGGAGGTGCAGCGTGAGCGAACCGCGGTCCGCGCCGACCGTCGGCCAGGTCGTTCTCGGCCGGCGCCTGCTGGACCTGCGGGAGAGCGCCGGGCTCAAGCGTGAGGAGGCGGCCCGCATCCTGCGCGTCGCCCCCGCCACGGTCCGCCGTATGGAGATGGCCGAGGTCGCGCTCAAGATCCCGTACCTCCAGCTGCTCCTCAAGGCCTACGGGGTGTCCGACGCCGAGGCGGAGGGCTTCGTCCGGCTGGCCGAGGACGCCAACCGCCCCGGCTGGTGGCAGCGCTTCCACGACGTTCTGCCCGGCTGGTTCTCCATGTACGTCAGCCTGGAGGGCGCCGCGTCCCTGATCCGTGAGTACGAACCGCACTTCGTCCCCGGACTGCTGCAGACCGAGGACTACGCGCGTGGCGTCCTGGAGTCCGGCGCCATCGGCCAGACGAGCCCCGAGGACATCGAGCGCCATGTGGCGCTGCGCATGCAAAGGCAGGATCTGCTCACCCGTCGCGACGCGCCCAGGTTGTGGGCCGTGATGGACGAGACCGTGCTGCGCCGCCCCGTCGGCGGCCCGGAGGTGATGCGTGCCCAGATCGACAGACTGCTAGAGGCCATGAAGCTGCCCAACGTGACGCTGCAGGTCGCCCCGTTCGAGAACGGGCCGCACCCCGGCACGTATGGGCCCTTCGTGCTGTTCCGATTCGCCGTGTCCGAACTTCCGGACATGGTCTACAGCGAGTACCTGACCGGCGCGGTATATCTCGACGCGCGCTCGGAGGTGGCGACCCACCTCGAGGTCATGGACCGCATGGCGGCGCAGGCCGCTACAGCACATCGCACGAAGGAGATCCTCCGAGATCTCCGCAAGGAGTTGTGAATGGATCGCATCAAGCCGCGCTTGCCGGTCTACAACGGCATGCCCGCGCGGGAACTTGGCAGCGAAGGCTGGCACAAGCCGTGGAGCGGCGGTAACGGCGGCAACTGCGTGGAGGCGATGAAGCTGTCCGACGGCCGGATCGCCGTCCGTCAGTCGACGGACCCGGACGGACCCGCTCTCATCTACACCACCGACGAGATGACCGCCTTCATCGAGGGCGCGAAAGCGGGTGCGGCCGACTTCCTGTTGTCCTGAACCCTGTTGCCCTGACGACTCCCGCCCTGCCCCTTCTCCCACCTCCTACCTCGTCCCAACCCCCCTCGACCACCCCCCTGTTCTGACGTCCTGTCACGTTGATTGTTATGGCGCTGAGTTGACCACATTCCATGGCATGCCCTTATGGAGCTCCCGATGACCGCCCAGCCGCCCGCCGAGGTCGACACGACCAAGCCGCATCCCGCGCGGGGTACGACTGGTGTCTCGTCGGCAAGGACAACCACCCCGTCGACGAGGCGATGGGCCGGCAGATGCTCACCCTCGACCCGAGGGTCCCGGTGATGGCGCGCGTCAACCGCGCGTTCATGCACCGCGTCACGCGCTGGCTCGCCACGAACGGCGTACGCCAGTTCCTGGACGTCGGCACCGGCATCCCCACCGAGCCGGACCTCCACCACTCGCCCAGGAGATCGCGGCCGACGCCCGCGTCGTCTACTGCGACAACGACCCGGTCGTCCTCGCCCACGCCGCCGCCCTGCTCGGGGCACGGACCAGGGGACGACCGAGTACCTCCAGGCCGACGTGCGCGACCCGGAAGCCGTCCTCGCCGGCGCGAAGAGGGTCCTGGACTTCAGCCGGCCCGTGGCGCTCTCGCTCATCGCGCTGCTGCACTTCGTCTCCGACGGTGACGGCGCGCACGAACTCGTCGGCAGGCTGCTGTCCGAACTGCCCTCCGGGAGCTACCTGGTGGTGAGCCACGCGACCGCGGACCTCACCCCCGAGGAGTCGCAGGCGGCCACCGCGAAGCTCAGGGCCGCGGGCGTCACCCTCGCCCTGCGCTCCCGCGCGGAGTTCGCCCGCTTCCTCGACGGCCTCGACCTCGTCGAGCCCGGCGTCGAGGTGCCGCAGCTGTGGCATCCCGAACTGGGAGAGCCGGTCCCGGGACAGGACGACGGGATCATCCCCGGGTACGGGGCGGTGGGACGCAAGCCGTAGGGGTGGGGCGGGGCTGTCCTCCTGTTTGTGCCGGGTGGGGGCCCACTTGCCTCTGTCGGGGGCTGTTCCGCTTGTGCGGTGGGCGTCGGGGGCTGTTCCGCCTGTGCGGTGGGCGGGCTGCCCGTTGGTGCGGTGCCGGAGCTGTCCGGCTGTGCCCCGGTCGAGGGTGCTCACCCGTGTCGCGGCTTGGGCTGTCCGTCCGTGCGTCGGCTGGGGTCGGCCGCTCGCGCGGTGGCCGGGGTTGCTCGCCCGTTTCGTGGTCGAGGCTGCCGAGGCTGCCGACCGGCACGCGCGGTGCCGCTCACTCCGCCGGCAACACCCCGCACAGCGCGTCCAGGGCCGCCCCGTACGCGGCTTCAGAGGGCGCCGCGTACCCCACCACCAGGCCGTCCGACACGGCCATGTCGGTCGCCGGGTGGCGGAACTCGGCGAGTCCTTCCAGGGCGACCCCCCGCCAGGCGGCCGCCTCGACCGTGGCGCGCTCGGTGCCCGGCGGCAGCCGCAGCACGGCATGCAGCCCGGCCGCCACACCGGTCACCTCGACCTGCGGCGCGTGTACGGCGAGCTCCGCCGCCAGCCGGTCCCGGCGGCTCCGGTAACGCTGCCGCATGCGCCGCACATGGCGGTCGTACGAACCGCGGACCACGAAGTCGGCCAGGCTCAGCTGGTCGAGAACGCTCGACCACGCCTCCCGCTCGCCCTTGGCCGCGAGCACGTCGCCGACGTACCGCTCGGGCAGCACCATCCAGCCCAGCCGCAGCGCCGGCGACAGGCTCTTGCTGACCGAGCCGATGTGGATCACCCGCTCGGGGTCGAGGCCCTGTATGGCGCCGACCGGCTTGCGGTCGTAACGGAACTCCCCGTCGTAGTCGTCCTCCAGCACCACCGCGTCGCGCGCGCGTGCCCAGTCGATCACGGCGGTGCGCCGCTCCGCGTGCAGCGGGCCGCCGGTGGGGAACTGGTGCGCGGGAGTGAGCAGAACGGCCCGTTCCCGCCCCAACAGGTCGACGCGCGCCCCGTGTTCGTCCAGGGGGAGCGGTACGGTCCGCACGCCGGCCGCCGCGAGCAGCTCCCGGTGGAAACCGAGTCCGTACGCCTCCACGGCGAGCGGACCGCGCAGCACCGTGTTCCCGCCGCCACCGCTGGTTCCGCGCCCCCCTGGCCGCCCGCCGCCGCGCCTGTCGCCGGTTCCGCCCGCACGCCGTGCTCCGCCGTTCGGGCCGAAGAGCAGGCGCAGCGCGTGCCCGAAGCCGGAGCAGATCACGATCCGGGCGGGGTGGGTGCGAACGCCTCGCACGCGCGCCAGGTACTCCGTGAGCGCCTCCCTGAGCTCGACGCGACCGGCGGGGTCCCCCGGCCCGAACGCCTCATGGGGCGCCTGCTGGAGGGCCCGCCGGTACGAGGCGAGCCACGCCGAGCGGGGGAACGCCGACGCGTCCGGGGTGCCCGTCCGCAGATCGTGCCGCGGGCCACGCGCGCGGAACGGCGCCTTCTTGGGCACGCGCGCGTCGGGCCGCAGGGGCTCGGCGCGTTCGGCGACCCGCGTGCCCGCGCCCTGCCGGGCGGTGAGCCAGCCCTCCGCGACGAGCTCCGCGTAGGCGTCGGCCACCGTGTTGCGGGCGATGCCGAGGTCGGCGGCGAGCGAGCGGTACGGCGGCAGCCGGGTGCCGGGGGCGAGCCGCCCCCCGCGTACGGCCTCGCGCAGCGCGCGGGTGAGGGCGGCGCGCCGTCCACCCGGCCCGGACAGTTCCAGATGCAGGTCGGCGCCGATCCGCTCCGCGGAATTGACCCATGATTCCACCATGGAAATGCACCCTACAGCCGGTCTTTGTGGCCCGTAGATTGAGGGACATGACGACGAACACCACGACGAACCCGATGGCGACCACGGGAAGCACGGAGAGCACCATGAGCACGACGAGTACCACGGCGAAGACCGCGAACCCGACCGATGTCTCCTCGACCGGGGCCGGGGCCGGCCACGCCGAGACGGGCCGCATCGACTTCGCGAAGTCCGCCCCCAAGGTCTTCCGCGCCCTCGTCGGTTTCGACGCCGCCGCCCGGGAGGGCCTCGACCCGGCCCTCGTCGAGCTGATCAAGATCCGTGCCTCGCATGTCAACCACTGCGCGTACTGCCTGTACCTGCACACCAACGACGCCCGCAAGGCCGGCGAGAGCGAGGACCGGCTGCACATGGTCGCCGTGTGGCGTGAGGCCCGGCACTTCTTCTCCGAGCGGGAACAGGCGGCCCTCGCCCTCACCGACGCGGTCACCCTGGTCGCCGACGGTGGCGTCCCGGACGACGTCTACGCCCAGGCCGCGGCCCAGTTCGACGAGCAGGAACTCGCCCACGTCCTCGCGCTGATCCTCGCCATCAACACCTGGAACCGGGTTGCACTGTCGACGGGCAAGCTCGCGGGCACCGACCTGCGGGGCTGACCAGGTCCGGGCACCGGCACCCGAGAGCGACGGGACCCGAGGACCGACACCCGGGCTGACCGGGCCCGGTTCGTACGCGGGGAAACCCGGGTACGGCCGGGCAACTCCTCGGGTGCACGGGGTGCACGGGGTGCATCGGGTGCCGCGGGCGGAGGCCGGTGGCCGGGGCCGGGCGTCGGACGGTGCCGGACGGGGCGTCGGGCGGGGCCGGACGGGCGTCGGACGGGTGCGGGGCGGGTGCCGGGCGTCGGCCCTGTGCTCGGACTACACGGCCATCGGACGGTCGTCCGGCCCGATCGGCGCCGGCAATCGTGAACTCCCCGTCAGGCGGCGGTCGACGGCCGCCGCCACCGCCCGTCCCTCCGCGATCGCCCACACGATCAGCGACTGCCCGCGGGCGGCGTCCCCCGCGGCGAACACCCCGGGCACGTCGGTCGCGAAGTCGGCGTCCCGCACGAGCGTGCCCCGCGGGTCGGTCCGCAGCCCCAACTGGTCGATCAGCCCGTCCTCACGGCCGGGCCCCGAGAAGCCGAGGGCGAGCAGCACCAGGTCGGCGGGGAGCGTCCGCCCGGTACCCGGCACGGGGCGCCGCGCCGCGTCCACCTCGACCAGGTGCAGCGAGCGCACCCGCCCGTCGGCGTCACCGGTGAAGCGGAGCGTGGACGCCGCGAACAGCCGCGCGTCGGCGCTCGCCGCCGGCGCGCTGCGCAGGTCGCGCGCCTCCTCGTGGGCGGGCGAGAGCCGGTAGATCTTCGGGTACGTCGGCCAGGGCTCGGCGTCCTCGTCGCGCTCGGCTTCCGGCTGGCCGTAGATGTCCAGCTGCGTCACCGACGCGGCGCCCTCCCGCACCGCGGTGCCCAGACAGTCCGCCCCCGTGTCACCGCCCCCGACGATCACGACATGCCTGCCGGCGGCGGACAGCGGGGACGACGCGAGATCGCCCTCGCACACCCGGTTGGCCAGCGGCAGATACTCCATCGCCTGGTGGATGCCGAGCAACTCGCGTCCCGGTACAGGCAGTTCACGCCACGCCGTCGCCCCGGTGGCGATCACCAAGGCGTCGTGACGCGCCCGCAGCTCCGCCGCACCGACGTCCCGCCCGACGACTGTCGAGGCACGGAACTTGGTCCCCTCCGCCCGCATCTGCTCCAGCCGCCGCTCCAAGTGCCGTTTCTCCATCTTGAACGCGGGGATGCCGTAGCGCATCAGGCCGCCCAGCCGGTCGTCCCGCTCGTACACGACCACCGTGTGCCCCGCCCGGGTGAGCTGCTGGGCCGCGGCCAGGCCGGCGGGCCCCGACCCGATCACCGCGACCGTCCGCCCGGACAGCCGGTCCGGTGGCCGCGGCGGTGCGAGGCCCAGTTCCCAGACCCGGTCCGCGATCGCGACCTCGACGTTCTTGATGGTGACCGCCGGCTGGTTGATCGCCAGGACGCAGCCCGCCTCACAGGGCGCCGGGCACAACCGGCCGGTGAACTCGGGGAAGTTGTTCGTCGCGTGCAACCGGTCGGCCGCCGCCCGCCAGTCGTCCCGCGAGACCAGGTCGTTCCACTCGGGGATCAGGTTGCCGAGCGGACAGGCGTCGTGGCAGAAGGGGATGCCGCAGTCCATGCACCGGTCGGCCTGCCGGGTGACGATGGGCAGCAGTGCCCCGGGGACGTACACCTCGTCCCAGTCCCGGACCCGCTCCTCGACCGGCCTGCGTGGCCTGTCCTGCCGGGGCGTGGTCATGAATCCCTTGGGATCGGCCATGGCCGTGTTCCTCGCGTGCGCGTGCGACGGGGCCGTGCGTCATCGGGCGGCACTCTTTCGGCCACGATACGTCCCGCCGGCCACCTACGCAGAGTGAAGACGACCGGTTTTCCGGGAGTTCCGCCCGGACACACGCGGGCCGCGGCCGGGTACCCCCGGGCTGGGGCTCAGGAGTGCCGCAGGAACGTCGCAGCGGCGCCGCAGGCGGGGGAAAGGGCTCGCTCAGGTGAGAGCCAGAACGTACGCCAACGCCGCGGCCGCCGAGGCGACGGTCCGTATGTGATTCCACCTCGTCCACTCGCGCACATACCCGGGCCAGTACGCGGCCGCCTCCTCGCTGTCGGCGTCCAGCCCGAGCAACACGTCGTTGCGCGGCACATGCGCTGCCCTGGTCAGTGCGAAGGAGCCCGCCAGATACAGCACGCTGCCCACGATCAGCTCCACGGCCCCCTGCGCCGGCCACACCACGAACGTCACCACCGCGATCACCGCGCACACCACCGCCGACCCGAGGAACACGATCATGAAGGGCGGACGTACGGCGGCCACGTTGATCGCGTTCATCGCAGCCACCCCCCGAGCCGGCGGCAGCTCCGCCAGCCCCCTCATCACGAAGGTCGAGAACCCGCAGAACACCCCAGCCACCAAGGCGGTCCCGAGCACACCCAGCACTGTCAGAACGAAGTACGGTCCCTCGATCACGCCGGCCCCAACTCCCGCGTCCGGCCGGACCCTTGCCCGGCACCACCTGCCCTCACCAGTGAACTCCCGCGCGGGTACAGCGACTCCGCCCGAGCCGCGCGGATGCAGCGACTCCGCCCGAGCCGCGCGGATGCAGCGACTCCGCCCGAGCCGCGCGGGTACAGCGACTCCGCCCGAGCCCTGCGGGTCAAACGCGAAGGCCCTACCGCACGGGTCATGCGTGAACGCCCCATCGCGCGGGGCCGTGCGCGCACGTCCAGCGGACGGACGTGGCGCGTCGGCTCGTCACCCGACGACCGCCTCAGCTTCCGTCCCACCACCCTGGGCCTCCCTCCCACCACCCTGGGCCTCCCTCCCACCACCGCGCGCCCCTTTCTCGCCGTCCGGCGCCTCTGCCGTGCCGCCTCGTTCCGCCTCCGCGGTCCGCCACTCCCGCAGCGTCCGCTCCACGGCCGGTGCGATCCGCCGCCGCGCGTCCTGCCGGGGCACCCCGCCCATCAGCAGGTTGTCGTACGAGGTGTCCACATGCCGTACGGACGCCCCGACCGCCGAGGTCACCGCCCCCTCGGACAGCGCTCGCCCCGCCGCGCTCCGGCCCACGCGCCCGCTGCCCCGCACCGAGGCGTGTGCCGCGATCTCGTCGGCCCGATGCGCCGGGCACCCGGGGAAGAGCCGCCGTATCTCCGCCGCGAACGCCTCCGTGAACCGCACGTCCTCGGCGGCCCGCCGCCGGGCGTCGCGCACCCGGCGCCGCCGCCGCGCCTCCGTGTCCGCGAGACACCGCCGCTCGGCCCGGGCGAGCCCCGCCTCCTCGACCAGGACGCCCTGCCGCTCGTATCGGCTCCCGCGCCGGTTGAACCGCACCACCACCGCCGACAGCGCGCTCTCCTCCCGCGACCGGCGGGTCAGCGCCGTGTCGCCGCGCGGCACGAACACGAGGTGCCCGAGGTCTGCACAGTCCAGGCACCGAGGCGCTCCGTCCTCCAGCACCAGCATCGGCAAGGGGCCGCAGCCGCATTCCGCGCAGTGCCGTCTGCGCAGAGGCTGCACGACGAGAAGCTCGTGGTGCGGCGAGGAGTTCGCAGGGGACGCCATATCCGCCATACCTGCTCCATTCCCCGCGAGGCAGCCCGTTCCACGGGAATCGCGGCGGGTCGCCGTCATCATCGCCGCGTCCGCGTCCGCGTCCGCGTCCGCGTCCGCGTCCGGGGCCGGGGCCGAGCCCGAGCCCGGGTCCGCGTGCCCGTCGCCCGTGTTCCGTGGGCGGGACCCGGCCCGGCCGGCCCCTGACGCATCATGGGGCGTGTGCGACTCGAAGCGATCACCTGGGACCGGCTCGGCGACCTCCTGGCCGAGCGACTGCTCGACCTGAAGCCGGCCGACGGCAGCCCCTGGCCCCGCATCGCGTTCGACGGCGCCCCGGCCGCCCGGCCGGGAGACCTCGCCGAGCGGGTCGCGGAGGCCCTGCGCGTACGCGGCCGTCCCTCGCTCGTCGTCGGAACCGAGGGCTTCCTGCGCCCTGCCTCGGTCCGCCTGGAGTACGGCCGCCATGACGTGGAGGCCTACTACAACGGCTGGTTCGACACCGGCGCCCTGTGGCGCGAGGTCTTCGGCCCCCTCGAACCCGGCGGCGACGGCCGGGTCCTGCCCGACCTGTGGGATCCGGCGACCGACCGTGCCACCCGCAGTCCCTACGTCCAACTCCCGCCCGGCGGCTTCCTCCTGCTCCACGGTCCCCTCCTGCTGCGCCACTGGTTCCCCTTCGACCTGAGCGTCCACCTCCTGCTGTCCCCCGGCGCCCTGCGCCGCCGTACCCCCGAGAGCGAGCACTGGACACTTCCCGCCTTCGAGACCTACGACGACGAGACGGATCCCGCCGGTGCCGCCGACGTCCTGGTGCGCGCGGACGACCCGCGCCATCCGGCGTGGAACGGCTGATCCGGGCCGGCGAGGTCCTGCCACGCGTCGTGCGCTGCCCGGCTCCCGGGCGTCCGGGTGCGCGCTCCGGGGCGCGCGGCGAGAATGAAGGGCGCCGGTATCAGCGGCGCGCCCGGCGCCGTGTCGGCCGCCCGGCCCCCACTCCGCGCCGCGTCGGCCACCCGGCGTCTGGAGGTACGCCATGACCACCGCCGGAGACATCATGCACCGTGGTGCCCAGTGGATTCCCGCCCACGAGACCCTGGACCGCGCCGCCCAGTTGATGCGCGAACTGAACGTCGGAGCCCTGCCGATCAGCGACCGGGACGAACGGCTCTGCGGCATCCTCACCGACCGGGACATCGTCGTCGGCTGTGTCGCCATGGGCCACGACCCCGCCCGGGTCACGGCCGGCGAGATGGCCAAGGGCACCCCGCGCTGGATCGAGGCGAGCGCGGACGTCGGCGACGTGCTGCGTGAGATGCAGGAGCACCAGATCCGACGGCTCCCCGTCATCGAGGACAAGCGCCTGGTCGGCATGATCAGCGAGTCCGACCTGGCCCGGCATCTGACGGAGGACCAGATCGCGGCCTGGGCCGAGAACGTCTACGCCATGCCCCACAGCCGCGCTTGACCCGGCCGGCCCGCACCCGGCCGGCCCGCCGCCGAGCCCCCGCACCCCACCGGCCCCCTCCGTACGCCTCCGAAACCCGCCTCGCCCCTGCCCCGCGCGTCGGTCAGAGCCAGCCGTTGCGCCGGAACCCGCGGTACAGCACCAGGCACGCCAGCGATATGACCCCCATGACCAGCCCGTAGCCGAACCGCCAGTGCAGTTCCGGCATGTGGTCGAAGTTCATGCCGTACATCCCGCAGACCATGGTCGGCACGGCGATCACCGCGGCCCACGCCGTGATCTTCCGCATGTCCTCGTTCTGCGCGACCGTCACCTGCGCGAGGTGCGCCTGCAGGATCGAGTTGAGCAACTCGTCGAAGGCGGCGATCTGTTCCTTGGCCCGGTGCAGGTGGTCCGAGACGTCGCGGAAGTACGCCTGTATCTCGGGGCCGACCACCTGTGTCGGCTGGGTGGCGAGATCCTCGAGCGGGCGCCCGAGGGGGACCACCGCCCTCTTCAGTTCCAGGAGTTCCCGCTTGAGCTGGTAGATGCGTCCCGGGTCGGCCCGCGCGCCGTTCTCCGCGAACACGTCCGTCTCGACCTGGTCGATGTCCTCCTGGACCGAGTCGGTGACGCTCAGGTAGTCGTCGACCACATGGTCCGCGATGGCGTGCAGCACCGCCGCCGGGCCCTTGGCGAGCTGCCCGGCATCGGCCTCCAGTTCCTCGCGCAGGGGACCGAGCGACCCGTGCCGGCCGTGGCGCACCGTCACCACGAAGTCCGGGCCGACGAACACCATGATCTCCCCGGTGTTCACCACCTCACTGGTCGCCGTGAGCTCCTCGTGCTCGACATAGCAGACGGTCTTGAACACCGCGAACAGTGTCTCGCCGTAACGCTCCACCTTCGGCCGCTGATGGGCCTCGACCGCGTCCTCGACCGCCAGAGGGTGCAGGTCGAACAGCTCGGCGATGCCCGCGAACTCGCGGTCCGTCGGCTCGTGGAGGCCGAGCCAGACGAAGCCGTCACGATGCTTGCGCACCCGCTCCACGGCGTCGACCAGATCGGTGCCCGCGGGAATCCGGACACCGTCACGGTAGGTCACGCAGTTCACCACGGAGGACCCCAGCGGAGACCGGGCCGGGTGGCTCAGGTCGACGCGCGGGCGCCGCCTGGCCAGCCGCGCCACTCTGCGGAGGCCGCCCACCCTGCCGAGGCCCGTCACCTTCCGCAAATTCCCTGCCATGGACATCCGGACCTCCTCGCGTGGATCTCCCTGCGCCGTGTTCCCGCGCCCTGGCGGGCAAGTCTGCCAGGCCGGCAGGGAGCCCGTGGACGCCTGTGGGAACGCGAGGTTCCGCTTGGTTCCCGGCTGTGGACAACGGGCCTGCGCGCCGCGAGCCGCCGAACCCGAACGGACGGGGCGCGACATCTCGCCGCCGTCGAGCGTCGGCCACTTCGGACACGCCGTACGACTGGGATGATCGCGGCATGACGCGATCAGACCGGTACCTCCTCGACAACCGGCAGCCCGAGGCGGGCGAGCGTTTCGACGCCTTCGCCACCGTCTTCGACCCCACGACGTTCCGGCACCTCGAAGCGCTGGGCGTCGGACCGGGCTGGCGCTGCTGGGAGGTGGGCGCCGGCGGCACCTCGGTGGTGTCGTGGCTGGCCAAGAAGGTCGGACCGACCGGCCGCGTCCTCGCCACCGACATCGACACCTCCAGGGTCGCCCCGGTGGGACGACCGCCGGTCGAGGTCCAGGTCCACGACGTGGGGACGCAGGAAGCGCCGGAGGACGGGTTCGACCTGGTGCACGCCCGGCTCGTCCTCGTTCACGTGCGGGAACGGGACGCCGCGTTGCGGTCCATGGTCAAGGCCCTGCGCCCCGGCGGCCGGCTCCTGGTGGAGGACGGCGACCCCGCCCTGCAGCCACTGCTCTGCCCCGAGGAGTACGGCCCCGAGCAGCAGTTGGCGAACCGGCTGCGGCACGGCTTCCGCGAACTGCTCGCCGAGCGCGACGCCGACCTCTCCTACGGCCGCCGGCTCCCGCGCCTGCTGCGTGAGGCCGGTCTGCTCCGGGTGGAGGCCGACGCGTACTTCCCCCTCGCCTCACCCGCCTGCACCGCCCTGGAATCCGCCACCGTCCGTCAGATCCGCGACCGTCTCGTCGCCACGGGCCGCGCCACGGACGAGGACATCGACCGCCATCTGGCGAACATCGCGTCCGGAACGATGGAACTGGCCACCGCCCCCATGATCTCCGCGTGGGGGCGCAAGGCGTAGCTCCGGCGGGGACGTTGCCGAGGACGGGTGCCGCCTCGGCCCCCTTCCGCGGCTCGCGAGGGCGAGCGGCGCCGAGGGTGGAGGATGCCGTGCTCGCTCCGGCACAGGGGGCCGCCCCGCACGCCCCGGGCCGTGACGCCGGGCGGGTGTCACTCCGCTGCGGGTGGTGGTCTGCCGCCCACCTGCTGCACGGCCAGGGCCCCCGCCCGGCACCCCTCGCGTGCCGCGTCCTGCGCCGTGGCGCCCGCGAGGAGGCCGGCCAGGAACGCGCCCGTGAAGGCGTCACCGGCCCCCGTGGTGTCGCAGGGGATCACCGGCACGGCGGGGACACGGGCCTGAACGGCGCCGGAGCGGGCGATCACCGCGCCGTCCGCCCCCTGCTTGACCACCACCAACGGGACCTGGCGGCTGAGTTTCGCCGCCGCGTCCGCCGCATCGGCAAGGCCGGTCAGCAGACACGCCTCGTCCCGACTGGGCAGCAGCACACTCACCCCCTCGGTGAGCGCCAGGAAACGGTCGACGCCCAACTGCTCCAGGAAGCCGGCAGACGCAGGATCCAGGCTCACCGGCACACCTCGCGCGCGTGCCGACGCGACGGCGACCGCCACCAGCGCGCGGCTCGGTTCGGAGAACAGGAGGTAGCCCGACAGATGCAGTCGTGCGACGCCGTCGAGCAGCGCGTCCGACCAGTCACCGGGGTGGAGGCGCAGGGACGCGCCGCTGTCGGTGAGGAAGGTCCGCTCCGCCGCGGCGCCCGTGTCGACCAGGCAGATCACCGTCCCGGTCGGCGCCTGCGGATCGACGACGAGCCGGGGCCGCACTCCACAGGCGGTCAGCTCCCGCTCGTGCCATCCGGCCGTGTCCGCGCCGACCCGGCCGAGGAGCCGCACCTCGGCGCCGCGACGGGCGGCCCAGCAGGCCACGTTGGCGCCCGCGCCGCCGGGCAGGGCCCGGATCGCGGAGACCGTGTCCGTACCCGGCGCGAGCGGCCCCCGGTGCCGGGCCACGACGTCCGTGATCACGTCCCCGACGACCAGCAGGGCGCCGGCCGGCCCGTCGGTCACGCCGCGGCCCAGGCCGCCGCGATCCGTGCGGCCAGCCGCACGTTGCCACGCACCGCCGCCAGGTTGGCACTCAGCGAGGCGCCGTCGGTGTGGCGCACCAGGTAGTCGAGCAGGAACGGCGTGACCGCCTGACCGGTGACACCTTCCTCCTCGCAGGCGTGCAGGGCGTCCGCGAGCACGCGCGCGTGCAGCTCCGGGTCGAGCTGTTCCTCCCCGGGCACCGGATTGGCGACGATCAGCGCCGACTCGTGCCCGTCCAGCACGTCCTGGGCGCGCATGACGGCCGCCACCTGCTGCGGGCTGTCCAGCGTCCATTCCACGGGGTGCCCCGAGTCGGACAGGTAGAAGCCGGGGAAGCGGTCCGTGCCGTATCCGGCCACGGCGACCCCCAACGTCTCCAGCCGCTGCAGGGTCGCCGGCACGTCGAGGATCGACTTCACGCCTGCGCACACCACGGTGATGCGCGTGCGCGCCAGCAGACCGAGGTCGGCCGACTCGTCCTGCGTGAGCGTCCACTCCCGGTGCACCCCGCCGAGCCCGCCGGTGGCGAACACCCGGACTCCCGCCAGGGCCGCCAGCTGGGCCGTCGCCGACACCGTGGTCGCCCCGCTCACCCCCGAGGCCACGGCGAGCGGCAGGTCGCGGTGGCCCAGCTTGCGGATGCCGTCCTCGTTGGCGACCCGCTCCAACTGCTCCTTGTCCAGACCGACATGGGGCCGTCCGTCCAGCACGGCGATCGTCGCGGGCACGGCGCCCTCGCGTCGTACGACGTCCTCCAGCTCCAGCGCCACCCGCAGGTTGCGCGGGCGTGGCAGCCCGTGCGCGATGATCGTGGACTCCAGGGCCACCACGGGTTGACGCGCGTCGACCGCGTCCCGCACCTCTTCCGACACCCTCAGCACCACGCGCCTGCCTCCTGTCCGTCGGTCTTCTCTCATCTCTGGCGGGCGGCGCGCCCGGTCAAACCCTTGCGGCCGGTGGAGGAGGACACCAGCCTGGTGGCCATGACGGACAACACGACTCGTCTCGACCACATCGTCCTCTGGGTCCGCGACCCGGTGGCCTCGGCCGACTTCTACGAGAAGGCGGTCGGAATGGAACCTCTGAGGATCACCGAGTTCGCCGCGGGACAGACATCCTTTCCCTCCGTACGACTCAACGAGGAGACCATCTTCGACCTCGCGCCCCTGTCCCTGGCTGAAGGCATGAACATGCTCCCGGGTGCCGGGGACAGTGCGGGCCATGCCGTGAACCACGTCTGCCTCGCCCTGCGCGAGGACGCCTTCGACGCGCTGCGCAGCCGCCTGGAGGAACGGGCCGTCCCGGTGTCCGACTTCTCCTACGACTCCTACGGGGCCCGGGGCATGGCCAGGCGCAGCTTCTACTTCCGTGACCCCGACGGGAACATCTTCGAGGCGCGGCACTACGAGTAGCGCACCCGTGGGTCCGCGTACCCGGGTGCGCGGACCCGAGGTCTTCCTGTCCCCGCCCCTGCTGTCTAGAAGAGCGGCTCCGGCAGGACGCCCTCCAGTGCGAGCAGCTTCCGCTTGGTCTCCAGACCGCCCCCGAAGCCCCCGATGCCGCCGTCGCTCGCGACGACCCGGTGGCAGGGGACCACGACCGGCAGCGGATTGGAACCCATCGCCGTCCCCACCGCCTGGGCGGCGCCCGGCTGGCCGACGCGCCCGGCCAGATCGCCGTACCCCACGACCGTGCCGTACGACACCCCGGACGCCAGTACCCGCAGCACCTGCCGGTTGAAGCCGGATATCAGCGACCAGTCCAGCGGCAGCTCGAAGGCACGGCGGCTGCCCGCGAAATACGCCCGGAGCTGGTCCGTCGCCTCGGCGAGCGACGGGGAGCCGGGCGCCTCGACTGGCTCGCGGCCCAGCCTGGAGGCCAGCCGGTCGAGCGCCCGGTCACGCACCGCCCCGGTGGCGTGGAACACGACGTTGACCAGACCCTCCGGGGTCGCGGCCAGCAGCAGGGGACCGATGCCGGTGTCGACGACGGTCCACACGACCTGCTGCTCGTACTGCCGACGGCTGTCCATGCGCTCACCGTACGGCCCGCCACTGACAACGCCCGGAGAGCGCCCCTGGCGCCCTCGGGGCCCGGGGCGGGTTCACCATCCGCGCAGCGCGCCCCGCACCACGTCGGGCCGGTTGGTGATGATCCCGTCGACGCCGTACCCGGCGGCCCGCACCGCGGTCGGCGCGTCGTCGACGGTCCACGTGCACACTTCCAGCGGCCGGCCGTGCGGTCCGGTGAGCGCGTGGGCCGCGGCGACATAGCCACGGGAGACGGAGGCGTACGACGGGTTGATCCCGTCGGTGAAGGCCGCGAACGCGGGCAGCCGCGCGAGTGACGGAGTGCCGAGGAAGGCGGTGGTCACGCCCGGCTTCAGAGCGTGCACCGTCCGGATGCTGTCCGCGTTGAAGCTCTGCACGACCAGCCGGCCGTCGACATGCCGCCGGTCGAGCCAGCCCTCGTTGCTGAGCAGCTTGAGGGTCTCGCCTTCGATGCCGGGATACAGCTCCGGGTTCTTGATCTCCAGGAGCAGCTTCTGGTGGTTGTGCTCCACGCGGCGCATGTACTGCTCCAGCGTCGGCACGCGCGCGCCCGCGTAGGCGGGGCCGAACCAGCTCCCCGCGTCCAGCCGCGCGAGGTCGGCCGCGGTGAAGTCCCTCACTTTCCACGGCGCCCGCCCGGGGAACACCTGCTCGGCGTCGGTGGTGCGCCGGAGCGTGTCGTCGTGGACCACGACGAGTGTCCCGTCCTTGGTGCGCTGGACGTCGTTCTCGACCCAGGCGATGCCCATCCGGGCCGCCGCGTCGACGGCGGCCAGGGTGTTCTCGGGCGCGTACGCGGAGGCACCCCGGTGGGCGATCACCCGGGGGTGGCGGTCACCGACCTCGTGGGCCAGGGCGCCGGAGGCGGGCAGCAGGAGGGCGGCGGCCCCCAGGAGCGCGGTGGTCGTGGAGACAACGGCGCGCGCGTGCATGCGTGCTCCTCGCGTCGGAATATCACGGACAGCTTCACTGTGACAGCACAAGGTCACCATAAGCCGGGCGCAGAATGGCCACAGACTCCAAGGGGCCGCTCCGACTCCGCTCACCGGTGCCGCACAAGTGGGGCAAGGACGTGATTCTTTGCCTGAAAATCGTTCGACCATTCCGGTGGCAGTCATACTCTCTGCCTCGGCCCTGATCGCCCGGGCGATCCCGGGAAGAGGTGCATTTCAGAGATTCCGGGACGCAACTAGGCGGAAGGGTGGCCGCGCATGCAAGGCACGGTCGACGGCTTCACTTACGGGCTCGTCACGCCGCTGGTGGCCTACCTCATGGCCTGCCTCGGCGGCGCCCTCGGCCTGCGCTGCACGACCAGATCCATGCTGGTCACCCACTCCTGGCGGCCCGGCTGGCTCGCCCTCGGATCGGCGGCGATCGGCTCCGGCATATGGACCATGCACTTCGTCGCGATGATGGGGTTCACGGTCAAAGAGGCGCCGATCCACTACGACGAGCCGACGACCTACGCGAGCCTCGGCGTCGCCATCGTCATGGTGGGCGTCGGGATCTTCATCGTCGGCTACCGGGGTGCCCGGGGGACCGCGCTGTTCACCGGGGGCACCATCACCGGCCTGGGCGTGGCGTCCATGCACTACCTGGGCATGGCGGGCATGCGCCTCAACGGGAAACTGGAGTACAACACCTTCACCGTGGGCGCGTCCGTCGTCATCGCCGTCGTCGCCGCCACCGCCGCCCTGTGGGCGGCCGGCCAGGTCAGAGGGTTCGCGTGGAGCGTGGGCGCGAGCCTCGTCATGGGGCTCGCCGTCAGCGGTATGCACTACACCGGGATGGCCGCGCTCAGCGTCCATCTGCACGGCACGGCCGCGGCCGGCTCCGGCGACTCGCACGCGAGCCTGCTCGCCCCCATGCTCATCGGCCCGCTGGCCTTCCTGCTCCTGGCAGGTGTCGTGGTCATGTTCGACCCGCTGATGGTGATGGGGAAACCCGACTGGACGCCCGTGGAGAACAAGCCCGGCGTCCCCGCCCGCAGCGTTGTCCGGCACCCCCACCACCACTCCGCGCCGCTCTCCCGCCGGACCGAGGGGCACGGACACAGGAGCGCCCGCACCCCGCAGAACCGCTGATCCGTCCGCGTTGTCAGTGGCGGGTCGTACGGTTGACTTCATGCGGCCCGTTTCCAACATCGAACGCACGGTGGCGCCCTTCGAGGTCGTCAGCCCCTACCAGCCCAGCGGCGACCAGCCGCAGGCCATCGCCGAGCTCGCCCGGCGCATCGAGGCGGGTGAGAAGGACGTCGTCCTGCTCGGCGCCACCGGCACCGGCAAGTCCGCCACCACCGCGTGGATGATCGAGAAGCTCCAGCGCCCCACGCTCGTGATGGCGCCGAACAAGACCCTGGCCGCCCAGCTGGCGAACGAGTTCCGGGAACTCCTCCCGAACAACGCCGTCGAGTACTTCGTCTCGTACTACGACTACTACCAGCCCGAGGCCTACGTCCCCCAGTCGGACACCTACATCGAGAAGGACTCCTCGATCAACGAGGAGGTGGAGCGCCTGCGCCACTCCGCGACCAACTCGCTGCTCACCCGCCGCGACGTCATCGTGGTCGCCTCCGTCTCCTGCATCTACGGCCTCGGCACCCCCCAGGAGTACGTGGACCGCATGGTCCCGCTCAAGGTCGGCGCGGAGTTCGACCGGGACCAGCTGCTGCGCCGATTCGTCGACATCCAGTACACGCGCAATGACACCGCGTTCACCCGCGGCACCTTCCGCGTCCGCGGCGACACCATCGAGATCTTCCCGGTCTACGAGGAGCTCGCCGTCCGCATCGAGATGTTCGGCGACGAGATCGAGGCCCTGTCCACGCTCCATCCGCTCACCGGCGAGATCATCAGCGACGACCAGCAGCTGTACGTCTTCCCGGCCTCCCACTACGTAGCGGGCCCCGAGCGTCTGGAGCGGGCCGCCAACGACATCGAGAAGGAGCTCGGGGAGCGCCTCGCCGAGATGGAGAAGCAGGGCAAGCTCCTGGAGTCCCAGCGCCTGCGGATGCGTACGACGTACGACCTGGAGATGCTCCGCCAGATCGGATCATGTTCCGGCGTCGAGAACTACTCGATGCACTTCGACGGCCGTTCGCCCGGCTCCCCGCCCAACACCCTGCTCGACTACTTCCCGGACGACTTCCTGCTCGTCATCGACGAGTCCCACAACACCGTTCCGCAGATCGGCGCGATGTACGAGGGTGACGCCTCCCGCAAGCGGACCCTGGTCGACCACGGCTTCCGGCTGCCCTCGGCCCTGGACAACCGCCCCCTGAAGTGGGAGGAGTTCCAGGAGCGCGTCGGCCAGACCGTCTACCTGTCGGCGACCCCGGGCAAGTACGAGCTCTCGCGCGCGGACGGCACCGTCGAGCAGATCATCCGCCCCACCGGCCTCATCGACCCCGAGGTCGTGGTCAAGCCGACCGAGGGCCAGATCGACGACCTGGTGCACGAGATCCGGGACCGCGTCGAGAAGGACGAACGGGTCCTGGTCACCACGCTCACCAAGAAGATGGCCGAGGACCTCACGGACTACTTCCTGGAACTCGACATCCGGGTGCGCTACCTGCACAGCGACGTCGACACACTGCGCCGCATCGAGCTGCTGCGGGAGCTGCGGTCCGGCGAGTACGACGTCCTGGTCGGCATCAACCTCCTCCGCGAGGGCCTCGACCTGCCCGAGGTGTCGCTGGTGGCGATCCTCGACGCCGACAAGGAGGGCTTCCTGCGCTCCGGCACCTCGCTGATCCAGACCATCGGCCGTGCCGCGCGCAACGTCTCCGGCCAGGTCCACATGTACGCCGACAAGATCACCCCGGCGATGGAGAAGGCCATCGAGGAGACCAACCGCCGCCGGGAGAAGCAGGTCGCGTACAACACGGAGCGGGGCCTGGACCCCCAGCCGCTCCGCAAGAAGATCAACGACATCGTCGCCCAGATCGCCCGCGAGGACGTCGACACGGAACAGCTGCTGGGCTCGGGCTACCGCAAGACGAAGGACGGCAAGGGCGCCAAGGCCCCCGTGCCGGCGCTCGGCGGCAAGGCGGCGAAGGGCAGGGGCAAGGCCAAGGAGACGGTGCCGACGGACCGTCCCGCCGCCGAACTCACCCAACAGATCGAGGACATGACGGCCCGTATGCGCGCGGCCGCCGCCGACCTCCAGTTCGAGGTCGCCGCCCGGCTGCGCGACGAGGTGCACGAGATGAAGAAGGAGCTGCGCCAGATGAAGGAGGCAGGCCTGGCCTGACCCGCGCGGGAAGGCCCGGCCGAGGGGCGGCCGGGCCGCCGTGTACGCGGTGTGTTGCAAGAACGACACAAAGCGTCGACCGGGGTACGGCACTGTCGGTGGCCCTGCGTAGGGTTCTGCTCATCCGCGGACTCCGCGGCAACAGGGGACAGTTCGAGAGGGGATCAGCGCGTGACCGTCAACATGACCAAGGGTCAGGCCATCAGTCTGCAGAAGAGCGACGGAGGCACCCTGACCGCGGTGCGGATGGGTCTCGGCTGGCAGGCTGCTCCCCGGCGCGGCCTGTTCGGCTCGCGCACCCGGGAGATCGACCTCGACGCCTCCGCCGTGCTGTTCGCGGACAAGCAGCCGGTCGACGTCGTCTTCTTCCGCCACCTGGTGAGCGACGACGGCTCGGTGCGCCACACGGGCGACAACCTGGTCGGTGGCGCCGGCCAGGGCGGCGACGACGAGTCGATCCTCGTCGACCTCCAGCGCGTCCCGGTCCACATCGACCAGATCGTCTTCACCGTGAACTCCTTCACGGGCCAGACCTTCCAGGAGGTGCAGAACGCGTTCTGCCGCCTCGTCGACGAGACCAACGGCCAGGAACTCGCCCGCTACACGCTCGCGGGCGGCGGCGCCTACACGGCCCAGATCATGGCCAAGGTGCACCGGACGGGGCAGGGCTGGACCATGACCGCGCTCGGGACCCCGGCCAACGGCCGGACCTTCCAGGACCTGATGCCCGCGATCCTGCCGCACCTGTAGGCGGACCGGCGGGCGGCACACGACACCACAGACGGCGACACAGGCGACACGGGGGGACGAGGGCGATGACGGCCGAGCTGGTGCGGGGCCAGAACCACCCGCTCTCCCAGGTCCGCCTCGAGATCCGGATCTCGGCCGGCACTCCGGTCGTCGCCGGAGCTACACTCGGCGACGAGCAGGGCAGGGTCCACGGCACGGAATGGGTCGCCCACCCGGGCGCCCCCACCCTGCAGGGGCTCGAGGTCTCCAAACAGGCCGCGTCCGACCACCGCCTGGCGGTGGACCTGGACGCCATGCCGGAGGCCGTGCACCGGATCAGCGTGCTGCTCGCCCTGCCCGCCGCGAGCGCCGGAGGCCCCGTGCGCTTCGGCGCCGTCGCCGCCCCCTTCGTCGCGGTCACCGGCCTCGACGGCACCCAGGTCGCCACTTACACCCTCACCGGCCTGGAGGCCGAGTCGGCCGTCGTCGCCCTGGAGCTCTACCGCCGGCAGGGCGCCTGGAAGGTGCGCGCCGTCGGCCAGGGGTACGCCGGCGGTCTGACCGAACTCCTCACCGACCAGGGCCTGCCCCAGGCCCGCCGACTCGCCGACGGCATCGACGAGGCCGTGGCGCGCGGCCTGGCCCGGTCGTTCCCGGCGCCCGTCCCGCGTACGGCGGACGGCGACCGTTCCCGCCGGCCGTCCGCATCCGGCCCCGACCACGACGGCCCCGCATCCCACGGCGCCCCCGCGCCGCAGGGTGCCTCCGGCTCCGTACCGCCGCAGTCGGCCGGGTCCTACGGCGTTCAGGGCCCGCACTCCGGCACACAGGCACCAGGCGCACCGGGGCAGGCCGCGTCGCTGCCGCCGCATCCGGGCGGTGCGGGGGCGGGGGATTCCACGACCGTCGGCAGGCCGTCCGCACCGAGCGCGGACCCCGGCCCGATCAGCTACAGCCACCCGCACCGGCAGAACGCGGCTCCGCCGTCACCTCCGCCGACCGTGCCTCCGGCCCCGCCCGGACAGCACCCCCAACCCGTCGCCGGGGACGCCACCGGCTGGTCCATGGACGAACGGCTCTACAACCAGGTGTGGGGCATGTTCGAGGATCTGGCCCGCACGGCGGCGGCGTACCGCAGCGCCGTCGACTTCGCGGACTCGCGCATGGAGAAGGAGCTCGACCAGGTCCTGTCCGATCCGCGCAGCCGTATCGGCGGCCAGGGCGACGCCGCTCGCGAGGCGGCGCGCGCCAAGCACGCCCACCTGGTCGACCAGGCGAAGGAGGCCCTCGACCGGGATCTCGCCCAGCTGACGGCCGAGGCCGGGGTGGTCGAGCCCGCACTGCCGCCGGCCTACGCGCGCTGGGACAACCCGGTCTGGCACGGCTACCGCGTGCCGATGGAGACCCCCATGGCGCTGCGCCTGGGCGACCTCCATCTGCCGGAAGCCGCCCGGCTGCGCATCCCGGTGCTGGTCCGGCTCCCGCTGGAGCGGGGGCTGTGGATCGACAGCGGACGCGGCGACTCGCTCGACGGCAGCTTCGCCGACCCGCACGAACTGCGCCGCCTCGCGCTGGACGCGGCGGTGGCGCACGCCGCCCGGCTGCTCGCCGTGCACCCGGCGGGTGACTTCAACGTGCATGTCATCGACCCCGCCGGCTCGGGGGCGCAGGCTCTCGCCCCCCTGGTGGAGACCGGCGTGCTCGCCACCCCGCCCGCCAGTGGCGCCGCCGGAGTGGCGGACGTCCTGGCCCGGCTCACCCAGCGCGTCGACCTGGTGCACATGGCGGTGCGCGGAGGTGCGGCCGACTCGCTCCCGCCCGGCGTCGACACCGCCGAGCAGCTGCTGATCGTCAACGACTTCCCGCACGGCTTCGACGACCGCGCCGTGACCCAGCTGCGCTACCTCGCGGACGAGGGCCCGGCCGTGGGCGTCCACCTGATGATGGTCGCCGACCGCGAGGAGGCCGCCGCATACGGCCCGCTGCTCGATCCGCTGTGGCGTTCGCTCCTGCGACTCACGCCGGTGCCCGACGACCACCTCGCCGACCCCTGGGTCGGGCATGCCTGGACCTACGAGCCCGCGCTCGTGCCGCCCGGCAGTCAGGTGCTCCGGCAGGTGCTCACCCAGGTCGCGGCGGCCCGCCGCGCGTGGAACCGATGACCACCCACGCCCTCTTTACCAAGCACTCGTAAAGAGCTCTGACCAGCCAATTTGGTTCTTGTTTTACCAAACCCTTTACCTTTCCTTGGTGATTGGGTATTGTTCCTCTCACGGAGGGGAGTATTCCCCGTCTGTGCGGCGTACCCGTCAATACGGATCTGGCCAGATCCCGGGGCGTCGGCCCGTGGACCTCGGACGCGTCACCCGCGCCCGTGGTCCGGGGTGGAAGAGACCTCCGGCAGCGACGACGCTGACATCTGCCGTTACGTACTGCCGGAGGCGCAGTGAATGTTTCCGTGACCCTCTGGGTCCTCACCATCGCGGGCCTGGCGGCCCTGATCGCGGTCGACTTCTTCATCGGCCGCAAACCGCACGACGTGTCCATCAAGGAAGCCGGCGTCTGGACGGTCGTCTGGATCGCCCTGGCCGGCCTCTTCGGGCTCGGCCTGCTCCTCTTCGGGGGCGGCCGGCCGGCCGGAGAGTTCTTCGCGGGCTTCATCACCGAGAAGTCGTTGAGCGTCGACAACCTCTTCGTCTTCGTCCTGATCATGGCGAAGTTCGCCGTGCCCACGCAGTACCAGCAGCGGGTGCTGCTGGTGGGTGTGCTGATAGCCCTGGTGCTGCGGGCGATATTCATCGCCGCCGGTGCCGCGATCCTCGCCAACTTCGCCTGGGTGTTCTACCTCTTCGGGGCCTTCCTGATCTGGACCGCCTGGAAGCTCATCCAGGAGGCCCGGGCCGACGAGGAGGACGAGGAGTTCGAGGAGAACAAGCTGCTCAAGGCAGCCGAGCGGCGCTTCGGAGTGGCCGACCGCTACCACGGCACCAAGCTGTGGATCGAGCAGAACGGCAAGCGGGTCATGACCCCGATGCTGGTCGTGATGCTCGCCATCGGCACCACCGACGTACTGTTCGCGCTCGACTCGATCCCGGCGATCTTCGGCCTGACGCAGGACCCGTACATCGTTTTCACCGCCAACGCGTTCGCCCTGATGGGTCTGCGCCAGCTGTACTTCCTCATCGGCGGCCTGCTCAAGAAGCTGGTGCACCTCAGCTATGGCCTGTCGGTCATCCTCGGCTTCATCGGGGTCAAGCTGGTGCTGCACGCGCTGCACGAGTCCGGGGTCCACGTACCGGAGATCAGCATTCCGGTCTCGCTCGGGGTGATCTGCGCGGTCCTGGTCATCACCACGATCACCAGCCTGATGGCGACCAGGAAGCAGGCGGCGGCGGAGGAGGCGGCGAAGGCGGCCGGCGACGACCCGGCGAAGGACAGCGTCGAGGCCTGATCACGCAGGGCCGCGGACACGACGACCAGCGGGAGCGGTGCCCGGCGAACAGCCGGCCGCCGCTCCCGCTGGTCCGCCCCGGACCACGGCACCGCCCACCGGCCGCACCGGAGTGCGGCGCCCGTGGGACTCTGCGACGATCTCTGCATGATCGCTCGGCTCGGGTCGCTCATGACACGGTGGACGTCCTACGTGCCGGTGATCGCGGTCGTCCTGCTGGTCGTCACCTGGGGGCGCGACCTACCCGGCACGGTCGTCGCGCTGGTGACACTGGTCCTGGCCGGAGCCGTACTGGCGGCCGTGCACCATGCCGAGGTGATCGCCCACCGGGTCGGTGAGCCCTTCGGCTCACTGGTCCTCGCCGTCGCCGTCACGATCATCGAGGTCGCCCTCATCGTCACGCTGATGGCGGACGGGGGCGACAAGTCCTCCACTCTGGCCAGGGACACGGTGTTCGCGGCCGTGATGATCACCTGCAACGGCATCGTCGGCATCAGCCTCCTCGTGGCCTCCCTGCGCCACGGCACGGCTGTCTTCAACCCCGAGGGCACCGGCGCCGCCCTCGCGACCGTGGCCACCCTGGCCTCACTCAGCCTGGTGCTGCCGACGTTCACCACCAGCAAGCCGGGGCCGGAGTTCTCCTCCACCCAGCTCACCTTCGCCGCGCTCTCCTCGCTGATCCTCTACGGCCTCTTCGTGGCGACGCAGACCGTGCGGCACCGCGACTACTTCCTTCCCATCACCCGCCAGGGCGAGGTGATCACCGCGGACCACCACGCCGACGTACCGTCCGCCCGCGCCGCCCTGATCAGCCTGGGCCTGCTGGGACTGGCCCTGATCGGCGTGGTCGGCCTGGCCAAGGGGGTCTCGCCCACGATCGAGTCCGGCGTGGAGGCCGCCGACCTGCCGCACGCCGTCGTCGGTGTGATCATCGCCCTGCTGGTGCTGCTCCCCGAGACGATCGCCGCGCTCCGTTCCGCCCGCCGGGACCGTGTGCAGACCAGTCTGAACCTCGCCCTCGGCTCGGCGATGGCCAGCATCGGACTCACCATCCCGGCGGTCGCCCTGGCCTCCGTCTGGCTCTCCGGCCCGCTCGTGCTCGGCCTCGGCCCGACCTATCTGGTGCTGCTGACCCTGACGGTGGCGGTGAGTTCGCTGACCGTGGTGCCGGGCCGGGCCACGCCGTTGCAGGGCGGGGTCCACCTGGTGCTGTTCGCGGCCTACCTGGAGCTCGCGGTCAATCCGTAGGCCAGCTCCTGCCCCCGGTCCGCCCGGCGCGGCCACCGCCATACCCGCCGTTCCCCGCTCGTGATAGACCGTGACCGAGCGGCCGGCGTCACCCGTCCGCCGACGTCGAACGACATGTCCGAACGGACCGGAGGAACCGTGCCCCGCACCCTGGCCAACGCCCCGATCATGATCCTCAACGGCCCCAACCTGAACCTGCTGGGGCAGCGCCAGCCCGAGATCTACGGATCCGACACCCTCTCCGACGTGGAGGCACTGTGCGTCAAGGCGGCGGCCGGGCACGGCGGCACAGTGGACTTCCGCCAGTCCAACCACGAGGGCGAACTGGTCGACTGGATCCACGAGGCGCGGCTCGGCCACTGCGGGATCGTCATCAACCCGGGCGCCTACTCGCACACGTCCGTCGCGATCCTGGACGCGCTCAACACCTGCGACGGCCTCCCGGTGGTGGAGGTGCACATCTCCAACATCCACAAGCGGGAGTCGTTCCGCCACCACTCGTACGTCTCGCTGCGCGCCGACGGCGTCATCGCCGGGTGCGGGGTGCAGGGATACGTGTTCGGCGTGGAGCGGGTCGCCGCGCTCGCGGGGCCGGCCCGGGCCGACGCGTAAGTCCCGACGTCCTGGCGTGCGGGGCTTACAGGCGCCCGGCGTCCACGATGCGCCGCAGGAAGCGCCGGGTGCGTTCCTGCTGCGGATCGCCGAAGATCTCCGCCGCGGTACCGCGCTCCAGCACCACACCTCCGTCCAGGAAGCAGACCTGGTCGGCGACATCGCGGGCGAAGCCCATCTCGTGCGTCGCCAGCACCATGGTCATCCCGTCGTCCTTCAGGTCGCGGACGACGGCGAGGACCTCGCCCACGAGCTCCGGATCGAGGGCGGCGGTGATCTCGTCGAGCAGCAGCAGCCGGGGCCGTACGGCCAGCGCCCGCACGATCGCGACCCGCTGCTGCTGGCCGCCGCTCAACCGGTCCGGGTACTCGGCCGCCTTCGCGGCCAGCCCGAGTCGCTCCAGAAGGTCGCGGGCGCGACCCTCGGCCTCCGCCCGGGACACGCCGTGCACCCGGCGTGGGGCGAGGGTGATGTTCTCCAGGACCGTCATGTGCGGGAACAGATTGTACGCCTGGAAGACCGCGCCGATACGACGGCGCACGGCGTCCTGGTCGGCGCGCGGGTCGGTGATCTCCTCGTCGTCCAGCCAGATCGCGCCGTCGTCGATCTCCTCCAGGAGGTTCGCGCAGCGCAGCAGCGTGGACTTGCCGGAGCCCGAGGCGCCGATCAGGGCGGTCACCGTGTGCGGGGCGACCTCCAGGTCGACGTCCCGCAGCACGACGGAGTCGCCGAAGGTCTTGCGGACGGACTCCATGCGCAGCACGGAGGGGGTGCCGGTGGTGCTCATATGGTGCCTCCCTGGGCCCGCCGGCGGTCCATCCGCGCCGTCACCCAGTCCGTGAAGCGGGTCATCGGGATGGTCAGGGCCACGAAGACCAGGCCCGCGACGATGTACGGCGTGTAGTTGAGGCTGCGGCCCACGATGATGTCGGCGGCCCGCACCGCGTCGATCGCGCCGCCGATCGACACGAGCCCGGTGTCCTTCTGGAGTGACACCAGGTCGTTGAGAAGGGGCGGCACCTGGCGCCGTACGGCCTGGGGCAGCACCACGTACCGCAGCGCCTGACGGTTGGTCAGGCCCAGTGAGCGGGCCGCGGCACGCTGCGAGGGGTGCACGGACTCGATGCCGGCGCGGAACACCTCGGCGACGTACGCGGAGTACGTCAGGGTCAGTGCCGTACCGCCGAGGAGCACCGGGTCGACGGTGACGCCCTGGAGGCGCAGCGCCGGAACACCCAGGACCACGATCATCAGGTTGATGATCAGCGGGAGCCCGCGGAAGAAGTCGGTGTACGCGGCGGCCAGCGCGCGCAGCGGGAAGAAGACCGGCCCGCGCAGGGTGCGCGCGATGGCGATCAGCATGCCGAGCACGAGCACGGCGACGCCGCAGACCAGGAGCAGCCGGACGTTGAGCCAGAGCCCTTCGAGGACCTTGGGGAACGCCTCGCGCGCGTACTGCCCGCTGAAGAACGTCTCCTTGGTGCGCGGCCAGCCCGGCGCGTTGACGACGACCAGGTAGAGGACGACAGCCGTGACCAGGGTGGACAGCGCGGCGATCGAGGTGGCACGGCGGGCGCGGGCGCGCTTGCTGCGCTCGCGCTCGATCCGCCGCGGCGACGGCACGTAGGCGTCGGCGTCGCCGGTCATGTCGCCGTGGTCGTCCGCGCCCTCCTGGCCGGACTCCTCCTTGATGACGGTCACTTGAGCACCGGGGCGTCGACGGCGTCGGACAGCCACCGCGTCTCGAGCTTCGCCAGCGTGCCGTCGGTGCGCAGGGCGTCCACCGCGTCCGTGACGCACGAGGTGAGTGCGCTGCCCTTGTCGAGCACGAGCCCGAACTGTTCCGGCGTACCGCCCTGGTGCTCGAACTGTCCGACGATCCTCGCATCCGTGACCTCGGCCGCCGTGATGTAGAACGCGGTCGGCAGGTCGGTGACGATGGCGTCGACCTGGCCGTTCTTCAGGGCGGACTTGGCCTGGTCGTTCTTGGCGTACACGGCGGCGTCCTGGTTCGGCTTCACCACGTCGTCGATGTAGTCGAGGCTGGTGGTGCCGACCTGGGCGCCCAGTTTGAGGCCCTTCAGATCCGCGATGCTCGTCGCCTTGGCGGCCTTGCTGCCCTTGAGCGCGATGACGGCCTGGCGCACGTCGTAGTAGCCGGAGGAGAAGTCCACGGCCTTCTTGCGCTCGGCGCTGATGGACACCTGGTTGATGTCGAAGTCGAACGTCTTCGCACCCGGCGCGAACGCCTTGTTGAAGGGCACGCTCTGCCAGACGACGGCGCTCTTGTCGTAGCCGAGCTGCTTCGCCACCGCGTAGGCGACCGCCGACTCGAAGCCCTTGCCGTTGGCGGGCTTGTCGTCCTTGAACCACGGCTCGTACGCGGGCTCGTCGGTCGCGATCGTCAGCTTGCCGTCGGTCCTGGTGGCCAACTCGCCCTTCGCGCACGTGCTCCCGGCCGACCCCGAAGGTGTGCCGGCGGCCTTCTCCTCCGGCTGCGGGGCGCAGCCCACGGCGGTGGCGAGCAGGGCTGTGATGGCGGCGGCGACGACGCGGCGCAGCGCGTGCGGGGCAGGGTGCATGGCGGGAGAGTGGCAGTCCGACGTCCTGTTTGTCGAGGTCACAGCCGGATCTGTCCGCATGGTGGGAACGGGTGTTGCATTCTCGTAAACGCTTCCCCGCCGCCCTCGACCGGCGGCCCCGTCACATGCCGGGGCCGCCGGTCGAGGGCGGGGATCGAAAGACCGGCGGCCCGTACCGCGCAGGAGCCGTCTTCCTGTGCGGGGCTGGCACCAGTTGACCGCGCAACGAGATGGACCGGGAGCGCGCGTGCCACGCGGGTGCGTGCGAACGGTTCACACGGGGTACGACCGGCCGCCCCGGCAGGGGCTCGGTGCCCGTGCTCACCGCCATGTCACCACCCGCGCGCGTGCCACTCCGGCAGGTGCGGGCGCTCGGCGCCCAGGGACGTGTCGTTGCCGTGCCCCGGATAGACCCAGGTCTCGTCCGGCAGCACGGCGAAGATCTTCGTCTCCACGTCGTGGATCAGACTGGCGAACGCCTTCGCGTCCTTGCGGGTGTTGCCCACGCCGCCGGGGAAGAGGCAGTCCCCGGTGAAGACATGGGGATGGCCGTGCGGATCGTCGTACACGAGGGCGATCGAACCGGGCGTGTGGCCGACCAGGTGGCGCGCGGTGAGTTCCACGCGGCCGACCCGGACGGTGTCGCCGTCGTCGACGAGGACGTCGGTCGGCACGGGGATGCCCTCGGCGTCCTCGCGGCCGGCGTGGGTACGGGCACCGGTGGCCGCGACGACCTCGGCGAGGGCCTGCCAGTGGTCGCCGTGCCGGTGGGTGGTGACGACGGACGCGATGCCGTCGTCACCGATCATGCCGAGGAGCGTCGCGGCGTCGGCGGCGGCGTCGATCAGCAGCTGCTCGTCCGTGGCCCTGCACCGCAGCAGGTAGGCGTTGTTGTCCATCGGGCCGACCGCGATCTTCGTGATCATCAGATCCCGCAGCTCGTGCACGTCGGCCGGGCCCCCGACCTTCACCGCTCCGCTGTACGTCATGACGCTCAGCCTATAACCGGGAGCCGCGCGCCCATCGTTCGCGCCCGCACCGCAGTCTCCGGCCGAGAAGGGCCCAGGCGACTGCGGCTGCAGCTGCGGTGTGGACCAGGACAGCGAGTGCGACTGCGGCCGCCGCGCCAGATCGGCTACAGCGGCGGAAGGGCCGGCAGCGCGCCACCCCGCACCCTCAGCGCGGAGCCGTCGCGGCGCCCGGAGAGCCAGCCGAGCAGATCGGCCGCCGGTCCCTCGACCTCGACCGGCCCCCCGGCGGCGCCTCCGCCCGTGGTCCACACCCGGCCGTCACCGGTGGCCAGGCTCGTCGAGGGCACCTCCGGGTGGCCGGCGAACCGCTCCACGAGGAAGTCCGTCTCCCGCGCCACGAACTCCTCGGGGAGGTCCTCCAGGTCGTACCCGATCCCCAGGTCGACGTGGTGCAGCTCCACCTCGGCCCAGCGCCGGAACGGCACGCGCGAGGCCGCTTCGGTGACCCCGTTGCGCAACTCCACCGTGCGCGACCAGTCCGCCGGAGCGTCCCCCGCCTCCTGGAAGCGCGCCGCGCTCGCGCGCAGGTCGGCGAGCTGCACGTCGAGGGGGCGGGGTGCGTCCCGCTCGATGTCGGCGTTCCGCGCGTCCCCGGACGCGTACATGGGACGGCCTTGCAGGGCGTTCACCAGGGCGTCCGCATTGCGGGCGAGGTGGGCGAGAAGATGGCCCCGGGACCATCCGGGAAGCCGTGTCGGCTCGGTCACCGAAGCGTTGTCCAGTGCGGCGACCGCGACCAGCAAACGCTCGGTCGCGTCCCGTACAGACACCAGGTCAGGCACGTGATCATTCATGCTGCTGACACTAGTGCCGCCACACCTTCGGGTGAAGGAGTGGCGACAGCGCCGTAAATCGAATGGGCGTGCTATAAGGTCGAGCGTGGCGTCGGGCATGCTGGATGGCCGGGGATTGTTATGCAACCTGGAATCCGACCGGCGTTGTCAGTGGCTCCCCCTAGTCTGAGAAAGCACGGGGGCCTCGCCCCTGTCACTTCTCTGAAAGAAAGGTGCGGACCGGCGTGGCCGACCGTCTCATCGTCCGTGGCGCGCGCGAGCACAACCTCAAGAACGTCTCGCTCGACCTGCCTCGTGACTCGCTCATCGTCTTCACGGGCCTGTCCGGGTCGGGCAAGTCCTCCCTGGCCTTCGACACCATCTTCGCCGAGGGCCAGCGGCGCTACGTGGAGTCGCTCTCCTCGTACGCCCGCCAGTTCCTCGGCCAGATGGACAAGCCGGACGTCGACTTCATCGAGGGCCTGTCCCCGGCGGTGTCGATCGACCAGAAGTCGACCTCGCGCAACCCGCGCTCGACGGTCGGCACCATCACCGAGGTCTACGACTACCTGCGCCTGCTCTTCGCGCGCATCGGCAAGCCGCACTGTCCCGAGTGCGGCCGCCCGATCTCGCGCCAGTCGCCGCAGGCCATCGTCGACAAGGTCCTCGAACTGCCCGAGGGCAGCCGCTTCCAGGTGCTGTCGCCGCTGGTGCGCGAGCGCAAGGGAGAGTTCGTCGACCTCTTCGCCGACCTCCAGACCAAGGGCTACAGCCGCGCGCGGGTGGACGGCGAGACCGTCCAGCTCTCCAACCCGCCCACCCTGAAGAAGCAGGAGAAGCACACCATCGAGGTGGTCATCGACCGCCTCACGGTGAAGGAGTCCGCCAAGCGCCGGCTCACCGACTCCGTGGAGACCGCCCTCGGCCTGGCCGGCGGCATGGTCGTGCTCGACTTCGTCGACCTCCCCGAGGACGACCCGGACCGCGAGCGCATGTACTCGGAGCACCTGTACTGCTCGTACGACGACCTGTCCTTCGAGGAGCTGGAGCCCCGCTCCTTCTCCTTCAACTCGCCCTTCGGCGCCTGTCCCGAGTGCTCCGGCATCGGCACGCGCATGGAGGTCGACCCCGAGCTGATCGTCCCGGACGAGGAGAAGTCGCTCGACGAGGGCGCCATCCACCCCTGGTCGCACGGCCACACCAAGGACTACTTCGGGCGGCTCGTCGGCGCCCTCGCCGACGCGCTGGGCTTCCGGACGGACATCCCCTTCGCCGGACTGCCCCAGCGCGCCAGGAAGGCCCTGCTCTACGGCCACAAGACGCAGATCGAGGTCCGCTACCGCAACCGCTACGGACGCGAGCGGGTCTACACCACGCCCTTCGAGGGCGCCCTCCCGTTCGTCAAGCGCCGGCACGGCGAGGCCGAGAGCGACGCCAGCCGGGAGCGCTTCGAGGGCTACATGCGCGAGGTGCCCTGCCCCACCTGTGAGGGCACCCGCCTCAAGCCGCTCGTGCTCGCGGTCACCGTCATGGGCAAGTCCATCGCCGAGGTATCGGGCATGTCCATCAGCGACTGCGCCGAGTTCCTGGGCGAGCTGAAGCTCAACGCCCGGGACAAGAAGATCGCCGAGCGGGTGCTGAAGGAGGTCAACGAACGACTGCGGTTCCTGGTCGACGTCGGCCTGGACTACCTCTCGCTGAACCGCGCGGCCGGCACGCTCTCCGGCGGTGAGGCCCAGCGCATCCGCCTGGCCACCCAGATCGGCTCCGGACTCGTCGGCGTCCTGTACGTGCTGGACGAGCCGTCCATCGGCCTGCACCAGCGCGACAACCACCGGCTGATCGAGACCCTGGTCCGGCTGCGCGACATGGGTAACACGCTCATCGTCGTGGAGCACGACGAGGACACCATCAAGGTCGCCGACTGGATCGTGGACATCGGCCCCGGGGCCGGCGAGCACGGCGGCAACGTCGTCCACAGCGGCTCGCTCAAGGAACTGCTCGCCAACGAGGAGTCCGAGACCGGGCAGTACCTCTCCGGCCGGAAGGCGATCCCGCTCCCGGACATCCGGCGCCCGCAGGACCCTTCGCGCCGGCTCACGGTGCACGGTGCCCGCGAGAACAACCTCCAGGACATCGACGTGTCCTTCCCGCTGGGCGTGTTCACCGCGGTCACGGGCGTGTCCGGCTCCGGCAAGTCGACCCTGGTCAACGACATCCTGTACACGCACCTGGCGCGCGAGCTGAACGGCGCCCGCAGTGTGCCCGGGCGGCACACCCGCGTGGAAGGCGACGACCTCGTCGACAAGGTCGTGCACGTCGACCAGTCGCCCATCGGCCGCACGCCCCGGTCCAACCCGGCGACGTACACCGGAGTCTTCGACCACGTCCGCAAGCTGTTCGCCGAGACCACCGAGGCGAAGGTCAGGGGCTACCTCCCCGGGCGCTTCTCCTTCAACGTCAAGGGCGGCCGCTGCGAGAACTGCGCGGGCGACGGCACGATCAAGATCGAGATGAACTTCCTCCCGGACGTGTACGTCCCGTGCGAGGTCTGCCACGGGGCCCGCTACAACCGGGAGACCCTGGAGGTCCACTACAAGGGCAAGTCCATCGCCGAGGTCCTGAACATGCCGATCGAGGAGGCGATGGACTTCTTCGAGGCCGTCCCCTCCATCGCCCGCCACCTCAGGACCCTGCACGACGTCGGTCTCGGCTACGTCCGCCTCGGCCAGTCCGCGACCACCCTGTCGGGCGGTGAGGCCCAGCGCGTGAAGCTCGCCAGCGAGTTGCAGCGCCGGTCCACCGGCCGCACGGTCTACGTACTGGACGAGCCGACCACCGGTCTGCACTTCGAGGACATCAGCAAGCTCCTCAAGGTCCTCGGTGGCCTGGTCGACAAGGGCAACACGGTCATCGTCATCGAGCACAACCTCGACGTGATCAAGACCGCCGACTGGGTCGTCGACATGGGTCCCGAGGGGGGCGCCGGCGGTGGCCTGGTCGTCGCCGAGGGCACCCCCGAGCAGGTCGCCGGCGTCCCCGCCAGCCACACCGGCAAGTTCCTGCAGGAGGTCCTCGGCGCCGACCGGATCAGCGACGCCGCCTCGGTCCCGGCCCCGCGCAGGGCGGCGGCCAGGAAGACGGTCGCGGCCAAGTCGACGGCGAAGAAGACGGCGACGGCCAAGGCGGCCGGAACCACCGGCACCACGGCGGCGAAGAAGACGACCGGCGCCACGAAGAAGGCGGCCACGCCCGCGAAGAAGACGCCCCGGGCCCGCAAGGCCTGAGCGCCCGCGTCCGGCCCGGCCGGCCGCGCGGCCACGGCGTCCGTACCGGCCACGGCGTCCGTACCGGCCGCGGCGTCCGGTCCGGGCACCCGGCCGGCCCCGGCACAGTGCCCCTGTGGGAGCAGACCCCCGCGGGGGCACCGGTGTTTCCACCGGCCACCCGGGCCCAGGGGGAGGAGCGGCGGGGCGGTCTGGGACAGGGCCCCTGCGGACGAGATCGTCCGGCGTACGCCGTTACACGGCACCGACCTCGGTGGCGTAGGGCGGTTCCGCGCCCGCCCGGGAACAGGTGATCGCCGCCGCGCGTGCGGCGAAGCGCAGCAGACGGGTCCAGCCGTCGGCGCCCAGGCCGGTGAGAGCCTCCGTGGACAGGGCGTTCCGGGCGGACAGGCCGTGCAGCAGAGCCGCGTTGACGGTGTCGCCTGCGCCGATGGTGTCCACGACGTCGACCTTGTCGCCCGGCACCGAGTACTCGCCGCCGTCCCGGGTGAACACGCTCAGTCCGTCACCACCCCTGGTGATCACGACCGCCGAGGGCCCGGCGGCCAGCCAGACACGCGGCGAACCGCCGAGCCATCGCGCGTCGTCCTCGGACAGCTTGAGCAGCGACACCGACGGCAGCCAGCTCTCGAACCGGGCCCGGTGGGCGTCCGCGTCCGGTATCAGCCCGGCCCGGATGTTCGGATCGAGCGCGGTGAACACGCCCTGCGCCGCCGACGCGCGCAGCAGTTCCTCGTAGGCGCTCGCACCCGGCTCCAGAACGAGTGAGCAGGTACCGAAGGACACCGCTCGGGTGCCGGCGGGGAGCCGGTCCGGGACCGTGAAGAGCCGGTCGGCGGTGCCGTCGACGTAGAAGGAGTACGCGGCCGAGCCGTTCGCGTCGATCGTGGCCACCGCCAGGGTGGTCGGCTCGGCACCACGCTGTACGGCCGACACGTCCACCCCAGCCTTCCGCAGCCCGTCGAGCAGGGCCTCGCCGAAGGCGTCGTTCGAGGTGCGGGAGCAGAAGGCGGTGGGGGAGCCGAGGCGGCCGAGGGCCAGGGCCGTGTTGTAGGGCCCGCCGCCCAGCGTCGGCCGCAGGTTCGCCAGGGCACCCGTGCCCTGCGGCACCAGGTCGATCAGGGCTTCACCGGCGACGACGATCACGGGCGGGTTCCTTTCACCGGCTGAGCGGACGGTACGGAGAGGTGTGGGGGCTGCCCGGGACGCTCCGGCCGGTCGGGGCAACCGCAGGACGTGCGGTGGACGAAGGTGCAACCGAGCCGCACGGTCCGGGCGGGCCGTTCGGGTGCGGCGAGGCGTTCCAGGAGCAGTTCGACCGCCCGGGCGCCGATCTCCCGGCCGGGCTGCGCGACGGCCGTGAGCCGCGGAGTGAACAGGTCCGCCCAGGCGAAGTCGTCGAAACAGCACAGCGCGATGTCGCCGGGCACGGACAGGCCGCGGTCGCGCAGGGCGCGCAGGGCGCCGATGGTCATGGCGTTGTTGGCGGTGACGAGCGCGGTGGGTGGCGCGGCGAGAGCCAGCAGAGCCTCGGTGGCTCGCTCGGCGCCGGCCGACTCGGAGTCGCCGTGCACCACGAGGCGTTCGTCGTAGGGGAACCCGGCGGCCGCCAGACCGTGCCGGTAGCCGGTGATCCGCTCGCTGGTGGTGCTGAGCCCGGGCCGCCCCGCGACCAGCGCGATCCGCCGGTGTCCGAGGCCGGCGAGGTGGCTGACCAGCAGGGCCGTCGGTTCGGCGCTGTCGGCGGAGACCTGGTCGAAGCCGGACGCCCCGGCCACGGAGGGGTCGATCACGCGGTCGAGGAGCACGGCCGGTACCGCGTGGCGGACGAGGTAGGCGAGGAGGTCGCGCGGGTCCGGAGACGGCGCGACGATCATGCCGTCCACCCGGCGTTCGTGCAGGAGTTGGACGACCTTGCGCTCGTGCTGCGGGTCGTCGTGCGGGTCGGCGAGGAGCAGGCTGTAGCCGTGCTCCAGGGCGGCGGCCTCGACTCCCTGGAGGATGTCCGTGAAGTACGGGTTGCTGATCGCCGACACCGCGAGCCCGATCGACCGGGTGCGGGAGGTCACCAGGGAACGGGCGAGGGAGTTCGGTGTGTAGCCGAGCTCCTCGACGGCGGCGAGCACGGCCTGCCGGGTGTGGGGAAGGACCGGCCTGGTGTCGTTCAGTACGTGCGAGACGGTGGCCACGGACACGCCGGCGCTGCGTGCGACGTCCGCCATGGTCGGCATCGGGTCCCGTGCCCCTTTCCCACTCGCGACGGGTCCTTCTGGCGGGAAGGTATCCCATGCGTGGGCTCGCGTAAACGCTTGCGCAAGCGTTTACGCGAGCACGATCACCACCGCACCCCGCCTCTGACGCCTCTGACGCCTCTGACGCCTCTGACGCCTCAGACGCCTCTGACACCTCACGCCTCAGACGTCTCTGACGGCGACCCGCGCCGCCCCGGCATCCCGCCCCTCGCGCGGGCCCACGCCCGGGCCCGCACGCAGGCCCACGCTCACCTCACTCCCACTCCCACCCGATCCCCATGATCCCCGACCGCACGCGCGGTTCCACGAGGTGCACCGAGTGGTGCCGGCCGGTGAGCGCCAGCTCCTGGCGGCCGCTGCGCGGGGCCGCCGCCGAGTGCTGCGCGAACCGGTGGCAGCGCACCGGCAGCGCGCGCTCGTCGAACCGCACCTGAAGGGCGTACTGGCCGCCCGCCGACCCGAACCCGCGCACGTACTCGCGCGACATGCCGGCCGTGCCGTCCTCGACGGCGTAGCGGAAGAGGAACGTGTCGCCGGATCGCAGACGCGTGTCGAGGAGCAGTTCGGCGACGAGCACGCCGGTGTCGTGATGCACCCGGACGCGGCCCGTACGGCAGTTCTCCAGCGCGTGCACCGACATGCGTTCCGGTGCGCAACCGGGGTCGCCGTGGTGGACGGCCACGAAGCGGTCGACGCCGTCCCGGTGGGCGCGCACGATGTGGTGCGACTCGCGGCTGGTGAGCTCGCGGCGCGCGCCTATCCGTACCCGTTCGTGGTGTCCGAGGGTGAGCAGGCCGCTGTCCGTCTGCGCGTCCAGCTCGCCCAGCAGCCGTTCCAGGGCGCCGGAGGCCGCCACGAGCGAGCGGTAGGAGCGGGCCGCGGGCCGTTCGGCGACCGTGTGTTCGTCGCTCGCGGCGAGCAGCCGGATCAGGGACTCGTCCGGCAGCTGGAGGATCTCCTCCAGCGCGCGTACGGCCCTCAGCGACTCGGGGCGCTGCGGGCGCCGGGCGCCCTGCTGCCAGTAACTCAGGCTCGTCACGCCCACCTTGACCCCGTGGCGCGACAGATGGTGCTGCACGCGCTGCAACGGCAGTCCGCGTGCGGCGATCGCCGCACGGAGTGCGACGTGGAAGGGGCCGCCTCGCAGGGCCGTGTCCAGTTCAGCGGTGGCGACGACGGCGACGTCCGCGTGCTGTGTGGCGTGCGGCATGCACGGGCCTCTCTGTGAATGTTCACAACGGCTGGTCAGACCGTTCACGGGGGAGGTCGGGGCTATCCCGTCGGCGCCGGGGTTCTTCACATCCGTACGCCGCCGTTCACCGCCCCGAGTTCCCCCGCATTGAAGCGTGTTGACCAAGCCCCGACAACACCTGACACCCAACAGCGGCGTACTCCTGGCCGAGTCCGGACCCCGCTCCCTCCGGTGGCCGGGTTCGGGTGGGTGACGCGCACGGAACGCGTCCAGGCGCCCACTCGTAGTACCGGAGACGGGCGGGTGGGCCGGCGTGAGGGAGACGTGATGTGAGCGGTCGGCACGCCGGGCCGGGCGGCGGGGCTGCCGGGGTGCGGCCGGCGGCCGGCGTTGTCCACAGGCCCGCCGCGCTGTCACCGCCCGCCAGTAGGGTGTGAGACATGGCCGACCCCTCCAGCTACCGCCCCAAGCCGGGAGAGATCCCGGACACTCCCGGGGTCTACAAATTCCGCGACGAGCACCGCCGGGTGATCTACGTCGGAAAGGCGAAGAGCCTGCGCCAGCGCCTGGCGAGCTACTTCCAGGACCTGTCGAACCTCCACCCCCGCACCCGGACCATGGTCACCACGGCGGCGTCCGTGGAGTGGACCGTGGTGTCCACGGAGGTCGAGGCCCTCCAGCTGGAGTACTCCTGGATCAAGGAGTTCGACCCCCGGTTCAACGTCAAGTACCGCGACGACAAGAGCTACCCGTACCTCGCGGTCACGATGAACGAGGAGTTCCCGCGGGTTCAGGTGATGCGCGGCCAGAAGCGCAAGGGCGTGCGCTACTTCGGGCCGTACGGACAGGCATGGGCGATCCGCGACACCGTGGACCTGCTCCTGCGCGTCTTCCCGGTCCGCACCTGCTCGGCCGGCGTGTTCAAGAACGCCGCCCGCACCGGCCGCCCCTGTCTGCTCGGCTACATCGGCAAGTGCTCGGCACCCTGCGTCGGCCGCGTCTCGCCCGAGGAGCACGGCGAACTCGCCGACGACTTCTGTGACTTCATGGCCGGCCGCACCGGCACGTACATCCGCCGTCTCGAAGAGCTGATGGCGGAGGCGGCCGAGGACATGGAGTACGAGCGGGCGGCCCGCCTGCGCGACGACATCGAGGCCCTGAAGAAGGCCATGGAGAAGAACGCGGTCGTGCTCGCCGACGCGACCGACGCCGACCTGATCGCGGTCGCCGAGGACGAGCTGGAAGCGGCCGTACAGATCTTCCACGTGCGCGGCGGACGCGTGCGCGGCCAGCGCGGCTGGGTGACCGACAAGGTCGAGGAGGTCACGACCGGCGCCCTCGTCGAGCACGCCCTCCAGCAGCTCTACGGCGAGGAGCGCGGCGACGCGGTGCCCAAGGAGGTGCTGGTCCCGGCCCTGCCCGACCCGGTGGAGCCCGTGCAGGAGTGGCTCACCGGGCGGCGCGGGTCCAACGTGTCGCTGCGCATCCCGCAGCGCGGTGACAAGAAGGCGCTCATGGAGACCGTGCAGCGCAACGCCCAGCAGGCGCTCGTGCTGCACAAGACCAAGCGCGCCTCCGACCTGACCACCCGCTCGCGCGCGCTGGAGGAGATCGCCGAGGCCCTCGACCTCGACAGCGCCCCCCTCCGGATCGAGTGCTACGACATCTCGCACCTCCAGGGCGACGACGTCGTGGCCTCCATGGTCGTCTTCGAGGACGGACTGCAGCGCAAGGGCGAGTACCGCCGCTTCCAGATCAAGGGCTTCGCCGGCCAGGACGACGTCCGCTCCATGCACGAGGTGATCACCCGCCGCTTCCGGCGCTACCTCGCCGAGAAGGAGAAGACGGGGGAGTGGACCGACGGCGAGAACCCCCTCACCGAGGAGGACGGCCGCCCCAAGCGCTTCGCCTACCCGCCGCAGCTCGTCGTCGTCGACGGCGGCCGGCCGCAGGTCGCGGCCGCCAAGAAGGCGCTCGACGAGCTCGGCATCGACGACATCGCCGTGTGCGGGCTGGCCAAGCGGCTGGAGGAGGTCTGGCTGCCGGACGAGGACGACCCGGTGGTCCTGCCCCGCTCCAGCGAGGGCCTCTATCTGCTGCAGCGCGTCCGTGACGAGGCGCACCGGTTCGCGATCACCTACCAGCGCGCCCGACGCGCCAAACGCTTCCGGTCCAGCCCCCTGGACGACGTGCCGGGCCTCGGTGAGACACGCAAGCAGGCACTGATCAAGCATTTTGGTTCGGTGAAGAGGCTCCGGTCCGCGACAATCGACCAGATCTGCGAGGTTCCCGGCATAGGCCGCAAGACGGCCGAGACGGTCGCCGTGGCCCTCGCCCAGGCGGCTTCCGCCGCACCCGCCGTCAACACGGCGACTGGGGAGATCATGGGAGACGAGGAAGAAGACGGGACACCCGAAACGACGGCGGGTGCCCTGGGGGAGCCCGTGACCGCGGGCGCCCCGGACGATCGACGGGGGCAGGAGAGATGACCGAGCACGAGAAGCAGCCCACAGCGGGGCGAGATCGCACGCACAAGGAAGCGGTCGAGAATCCCGCACTGCAGGACACCGAGCGGGGCGTCCGGCCGGACGCCCCGCAGGATGCGGAGCACGGCGCCCCGCGGGACGCGGAGCACGGTGTCCCGCAGGACGCGGAGCACGGTGTCCCGCAGGACGCGGAGCACGAAGCGCAGCAGGAAAACGGAGCACAGGTGAGTACGGGCAGTGAAACAGCCGCGGTCCCCGACGCGGCCATCCCCGAGCTGGTGATCATCTCCGGGATGTCCGGGGCCGGCCGCTCGACGGCCGCGAAGTGTCTGGAAGACCTCGGCTGGTTCGTGGTCGACAACCTTCCGCCCGCGCTGATCCCCACCATGGTGGAGCTCGGCGCCCGCTCGCAGGGCAACGTCGCGCGGATCGCGGTCGTCGTCGACGTCCGCGGCCGCCGCTTCTTCGACAACCTGCGCGAGTCCCTCGCCGACCTCGACACCCGGGGCGTCACCCGGCGGATCGTCTTCCTGGAGTCCTCCGACGACGCCCTGGTGCGCCGCTTCGAGTCGGTGCGCCGCCCGCACCCGCTCCAGGGCGACGGCCGCATCGTCGACGGCATCGCCGCCGAGCGTGAACTGCTGCGCGAGCTGCGCGGCGACGCGGACCTGGTGATCGACACCTCCAGCCTCAACGTGCACGAGCTGCGGGCCAAGATGGACGCCCAGTTCGCCGGCGAGGAGGAGCCCGAGCTGCGGGCCACCGTCATGTCGTTCGGGTTCAAGTACGGCCTGCCGGTCGACGCCGACCTGGTCGCCGACATGCGCTTCCTGCCCAACCCGCACTGGGTCCCGGAGCTGCGCCCGTTCACCGGCCTCAACGAGGAGGTGTCCGCGTACGTCTTCAACCAGCCCGGCGCCAAGGAGTTCCTCGACCGGTACGCCGAGCTGCTGCGGCTCATCGCGGCCGGCTACCGACGCGAGGGCAAGCGGTACGTGACCATCGCCATCGGCTGCACGGGCGGCAAGCACCGCTCGGTCGCCACCTCGGAGAAGCTCGCCGCGCGCCTCGCCGCCGAGGGCGTGGAGACGGTGGTCGTGCACCGGGACATGGGACGCGAATGACCGCACGTTCTCCGCGGCTGACCAGGCTGCGCCGGACGGTGCCCGAGGGGCGCGCGGGCCGGGCCGTCGAGGCCCGCGGCGCCAGACCGCGCCGCCGTGGCGCCCAGCCCAAGGTCGTCGCCCTGGGCGGCGGCATGGGCCTGTCGGCCTCGCTCGCCGCACTGCGCCGCATCACCGGTGACCTCACCGCGGTGGTCACGGTGGCCGACGACGGCGGCTCCAGCGGCCGTCTGCGCGACGAACTCGGTGTGCTGCCGCCCGGCGACCTGCGCAAGGCGCTGGCCGCGCTGTGCGGTGACGACGACTGGGGGCAGACCTGGGCCCGCGTCATCCAGCACCGTTTCCAGTCGCAGGGCGACCTGCACGAGCACGCGGTCGGCAACCTGCTGATCGTCGCCCTGTGGGAGCAGCTCGGCGATCACGTCCAGGCCCTCGACCTGGTCGGCAAGCTCCTGGGCGCGCACGGGCGCGTGCTGCCCATGTCCGCCGTACCCCTGGAGCTCCAGGCCCTGGTCAAGGGGCACGACCCGGACCGGCCGGACGACGTGGACACCGTACGGGGGCAGGCGACGGTCGCTCTCACGCCCGGCGAGGTGCAGTCGGTGCACCTCGTGCCGCACGACCCGCCCGCCGTGCCCGAGGCGGTCGAGGCCGTCCTCGACGCCGACTGGGTGATCCTCGGCCCGGGCTCCTGGTTCTCCTCGGTGATCCCGCACCTGCTCGTGCCCGAGCTGCTCGACGCGCTCACCCAGACGAAGGCGCGCCGGGTACTCTCCCTGAACCTCGCCCCGCAGCCGGGAGAAACCGACGGCTTCTCCCCGCAGCGTCATTTGGAGGTTTTGGGACGACACGCCCCTAAACTCGCCCTGGACGTGGTGCTGGCCGACGAGGCCGCCGTGCCCGACCGCGAAGTGCTCACCGAGGCTGCCAAGCGGCTCGGTGCCGCGGTCGAGCTGGCGCCGGTGGCCCGGCAGGACGGGAGCCCGAGGCATGACCCGGAGCTCCTTGCCGCCGCGTACGACCGTATTTTTCGGATGCATGGAAGGATCGGCCCATGGCGATGACGGCAGCGGTGAAGGACGAGATCTCCCGGCTCCCCGTCACCCGGACCTGCTGCAGGAAGGCGGAGGTCTCCGCCATTCTGCGGTTCGCCGGCGGCCTCCATCTGGTGAGCGGGCGCATTGTGATCGAGGCGGAGCTGGACACCGCGATGGCGGCCCGCCGCCTCAAGCGGGACATCCTGGAGATCTTCGGCCACAGTTCCGAACTGATCGTGATGGCGCCCGGCGGACTGCGGCGCGGCTCGCGTTACGTCGTACGGGTGGTGGCCGGCGGGGACCAGCTGGCCCGCCAGACCGGTCTGGTCGACGGCCGTGGCCGTCCCATCCGGGGCCTGCCGCCGCAGGTGGTCTCGGGGGCCACCTGCGACGCCGAGGCGGCCTGGCGCGGGGCGTTCCTCGCGCACGGCTCGCTCACCGAGCCCGGCCGCTCCTCGTCGCTGGAGGTGACCTGCCCCGGCCCGGAGGCCGCGCTCGCGCTGGTCGGCGCCGCCCGCCGGCTGTCGATCGCGGCGAAGGCCCGCGAGGTGCGCGGTGTGGACCGGGTCGTCGTCCGCGACGGCGACGCGATCGGCGCGCTGCTCACCCGGCTCGGCGCGCACGAGTCGGTGCTGGCCTGGGAGGAGCGCCGGATGCGCCGCGAGGTGCGGGCCACGGCGAACCGGCTCGCCAACTTCGACGACGCCAACCTGCGTCGCTCGGCGCGGGCGGCCGTCGCGGCGGGTGCCCGGGTCCAGCGGGCCCTGGAGATCCTCGCCGACGACGTCCCCGAGCATCTCGCCGCCGCGGGCCGGCTGCGCATGGAGCACAAGCAGGCCTCGCTGGAGGAGCTGGGCGCGCTCGCCGACCCGCCGCTGACCAAGGACGCCGTGGCCGGCCGTATCCGCCGGCTGCTCGCGATGGCCGACAAGCGCGCGTCCGACCTCGGCATCCCGAGTACGGAGTGCGGCATCAGCGAGGAGATGGCGGACAACCTGGTCGGCTGAGCCGCGGAGCCGCCGCGCCGTGGAACCGCCGCGCCGCGGAACCGCCGAGGTAGAGCCACAAGCTCGGCTCCCCGCTCGGCGGTCTGCGCTCGACTTCGGGGCCGTCCCGCTGATGATCCGTACGCTGAAGAACCGTCAAAACGCCGGTGCTGTAGTCCGATTGGGCGAAGGCACCGGCGTTTCCCCCGTTCTTGAGGCGCCCTTGACTCGATCATGAACTGTCATGAGCCTGGCAGGGTTCGCTGCTGTGGCGAACTCACGCAAGGGGGGTTCATGAGACGAAGAGCGAGATCGATCCTCGCCGTCGGCGCGCTTCTGATCGGCGGAGCGGCCCTCGCGCCCGTCGCCCACGCGCAACCGGGCAACCCGCCCGGGAAATCGGACGCGGACGAGGTCAAGGTCTTCCGCGCCGACGTCACCAGGAAGCAGGTACCCCTGCTGCTGGCCGCCGGACAGGACGGTCACGAACTCGGCGAGCAGGTGCCCGCGAAGGGCAGGGCCACCGTCGAGGTCTACCTCACCGACAAGCAGGCCGGGACGCTGGAGAAGCAGGGCGTCGAGCTCACCGAGCACACCTTCTCAGCCAAGGCCAAGGCGCGCGTCGGGGCCGCCGCCCAGGGCGTGTTCCGCCCGTACGGCGGCAGCGGGGGCCTCAAGGAGGAGATCGTCGCGACCGGGCAGGCGAACCCGGGGCTCACCAAGGTCGTCTCCATCGGCAAGACGATCAAGGGTCAGGACATCCTCGCGCTCAAACTGACCAAGGGCGCGAGAAAGACCAAGGACGGCTCCAAGCCCTCCGTGCTGTACATGTCCAACCAGCACGCGCGTGAGTGGATCACCCCGGAGATGACCCGCCGGCTGATGCACTACTACCTGGACAACTACAAGAAGGACAAGCGGGTCAGGAAGCTCGTCGACACCACCGAACTCTGGTTCGTGCTGTCGGCCAACCCCGACGGCTACGACTACACCTTCCAGAACTCCGACAACCGCCTGTGGCGCAAGAACCTGCGGGACGTCAACGGCGACGGTGTCATCTCGACCGGCGACGGCGTCGACCTCAACCGCAACTTCGCCTACAAGTGGGGCTACGACGACGAGGGTTCCTCGCCCAACCCCACCAGCCAGACCTACCGCGGTGCCGCGCCGAGCTCGGAGCCCGAGACCAAGGCGCTCGACGCCTTCGAGAAGCGGGTCGGGTTCACGTACGGCATCAACTACCACTCCGCCGCCGAGCTCCTGCTGTACGGGGTCGGCTGGCAGGTGGCCACGCCGACTCCGGACGACGTCGTCTACAAGGCACTCGCGGGCACACCCGGCAACTCGGCGGTCCCCGGTTACCACCCGCAGGTCTCCTCGGAGCTGTACACGACCAACGGCGAGGCCGACGGCCACGCGGCGAACGTCAACGGCATGTCGATGTTCACCCCCGAGATGTCCACCTGCCAGACGGCCTCGGCCGTCGATCCGGACGACGCCTGGAACGCGGCCGACTGCCAGTCGATCTTCACCTTCCCGGACGACGAGAAGCTGATCCAGGACGAGTTCGCGAAGAACGTCCCCTTCGCGCTCTCCGTCGCCGAGACCGCCGCCCACCCGGACCGGCCCTCGTCCACGGTCGGGCTCGACGCCGCCGACTTCACCCCGGCAGCGTTCACCACCTCGTACTCCCGCGGCGCCGACCAGCAGGTCTCCGTCGTCGTACGGAAGGCGGTGCGCGACAAGAAGCTCAAGTACCGCGTCAACGGCGGCCGTACCAAGGTCACGTCGCTGAGGGCGTGGAAGGGCGGCGAGACGTACGGCGGTGACGACAACCTCTACTTCGACGAGTACCGGGCCAAGGTCAGGGACGGCGATCCGGGCGACAAGGTCGAGGTGTGGTTCACCGGCGGGACGAAGAACAAGAAGGCGGTCTCCAGCCGGCACTTCACGTACACCGTGGCCGAGCGGCCGCGCGGGGACACGCTCGTGGTCGCCGAGGAGGGCGCGGCCGCCACGCAGGCGCAGAAGTACGTCGACGCGCTGAAGGCGGCCGGCCGCAGGGCCGTCGTCTGGGACGTCGCGACGCAGGGCGCGCCGGACGCGCTCGGCGTGCTGGACCACTTCCGCACGGTCGTCCACTACACGGGCGCCGGCGTCCCCGGCGTCGCCACCCAGCTCCAGCTGCGCGCCTTCCTCAACGAGGGCGGCAAGCTGATCGAGGCGGGCGAACAGGCCGGCGGGAACGTCGACCTCGGCGACGGCACCCTGTCGGACGACTTCAGCCAGTACTACCTGGGCGCCTACTCGCGCACGTCGACCCCCGGGGCCACCGGCTTCACCGGCTCCGGCCCGCTCGCCGGCGTCACCGCCCCGCTCGGCGCCGCGCCCGGCAACCCGCTCGACCGGGCCGGCACCTTCGGCGTGACCTCGGACGAGCTGCCGGCCGCCACCTACCCGCAGTTCGCGAGCGCGGGCGCGGGCCAGTTCGCCGGAACCGTCAACCCGTACGGGCCCTACGCGGGCTCGGCGATGGCGGCCGCCGTCCACACGGACGACGCGTACAAGCGGCTCACCCGGACCGTCGACCTCACCGGGGTCACCGCGGCCGACACGCCCGCCCTGCGCGCACAGTTGCTGTGGGACACCGAACCCGGCTACGACCATGTAGTGATCGAGGCGCACACCGTCGGGGCCGACGACTGGACGACCCTCCCGGAGGCCGGCGGCGCGACCAGCACCGCCGTGCCGGCGGAGTGCGAGGGCGGCTTCTACGTCGGCGAGCACCCCTGGCTGAAGCACTATCTGACGGTCGGGTCCGGCGGCTGCACCGCGTCCGGTACCTCCGGCGCGTGGAACAGCCTCACCGGCGCCTCCAGCGGCTGGCAGCAGGTGAACTTCGACCTGAGCGCGTACGCGGGCAGGTCGGTCGAGGTGTCGATCAGTTACGTCACCGACCCGGGCACCGGCGGTCACGGCGTCCTCGCCGACGACACCGCGCTCGTGGTGGGCGGCAAGGCCACCGGGGCCGAGGGATTCGAGACCTCGCTCGGCGCCTGGAGGGTGGCCGGGCCGCCCCCGGGCAGCCCGGCCGTCCTGAGGGACTGGACGCGCACCGGGACCCTGTTCCAGACGTACGGAGCGGTCACCACGGACGACACCGTGCTGCTGGGTTTCGGCCTGGAGCACGTCACCGCGGCGGCCGACCGGACCGCGCTGATCAAGAAGGCCCTCGCGGCCCTGAAAGGGTGACCCACATGGTCGACGGGAGCTGATTCCCCGTAGTCACATCGGGTGATCGGTTCTTCGACCCCGGGCGGTCCGTACCCCTACTGACGGGTACGGACCGCCCTGCCGTGTATGGGGCATCTCGATGTCACCCCGGGGGCGTCAGGGAGGTAGGGTCGTAGGCGGTCGGGGACATCCCATACAGCTCGCCGGTGTCGAACCCGGCGTACCAACGAGGAGATCGGTTACGTGACGATCCGCGTAGGCATCAACGGCTTTGGCCGCATCGGTCGTAACTACTTCCGCGCGCTGCTGGAGCAGGGTGCTGACATCGAGATCGTGGCTGTCAACGACCTGGGTGACACCGCGACCACCGCTCATCTGCTCAAGTACGACACCATCCTGGGCCGCCTCAAGGCCGAGGTGTCGCACACCGCAGACACGATCACCGTGGACGGCCACACCATCAAGGTGCTGTCCGAGCGCAACCCCGCCGACATCCCGTGGGGTGACCTCGGCGTCGACATCGTCATCGAGTCGACCGGCATCTTCACGAAGAAGGCCGACGCCGAGAGGCACATCGCCGGCGGTGCCAAGAAGGTCCTCATCTCGGCTCCGGCCAAGGACGAGGACATCACCATCGTGATGGGCGTCAACCAGGACAAGTACGAGGCGGCGAACCACCACGTCATCTCCAACGCCTCCTGCACCACCAACTGTGTGGCGCCGATGGCCAAGGTGCTCGACGAGAACTTCGGCATCGTCAAGGGCCTGATGACGACGGTCCACGCGTACACCAACGACCAGCGCATCCTCGACTTCCCGCACTCGGACCTGCGCCGCGCCCGCGCCGCCGCCGAGAACATCATCCCGACCACGACGGGTGCCGCGAAGGCCACCGCCCTGGTCCTGCCGCAGCTCAAGGGCAAGCTGGACGGCATCGCGATGCGCGTCCCGGTCCCGACCGGCTCGGCCACCGACCTGGTCGTGACGCTGCAGCGCGAGGTCACCAAGGACGAGGTCAACGCCGCGTTCAAGAAGGCCGCCGACGACGGCGACCTCAAGGGCTACCTGACCTACACCGAGGACCCGATCGTCTCCTCGGACATCGTCGGCGACCCGGCCTCCTGCACCTTCGACTCCTCCCTGACCATGGTCCAGGAGGGCAACTCGGTGAAGATCCTCGGCTGGTACGACAACGAGTGGGGCTACTCCAACCGCCTCGTCGACCTGACGGTCTTCGTCGGCAACCAGCTCTGACCGACAGAGCAGGCACCTCGATGTGAGGGCAGGGCTCGGGCCGCGCGAGGACGCGCCGCCCGAGCCCTGCCGCACGTACGGAACAAGCCCTCTCACGATCACGGGTACCACGAGCCCTCCCAGGAGTTCCCCCCATGAAGACGATCGACGAACTTCTCGCCGAAGGCGTCGCGGGCAAGCGGGTCTTCGTCCGCGCCGACCTCAACGTTCCGCTCGACGGGACCACCATCACCGACGACGGCCGTATCCGCGCCGTCCTGCCCACCGTGAAGGCCCTCGCCGAGGCCGGCGCCCGGGTGGTCGTCGCCTCGCACCTGGGCCGCCCCAAGGGCGCCCCGGACCCCGCCTTCTCACTCGCCCCCGCCGCCGCCCGCCTCGGCGAACTCCTCGGCGCCGACGTGGCGTTCGCGACCGACACGGTCGGCGAGTCCGCCGCGTCCACGGTCGCGGGCCTCACCGACGGCCGGGTCGCCGTCCTGGAGAACCTGCGCTTCAACGCCGGCGAGACGTCCAAGGACGACGCCGAGCGCGGCGCGTTCGCCGACCAGCTGGCGCAGCTCGCCGACCTGTACGTCGGTGACGGCTTCGGAGCCGTGCACCGCAAGCACGCCTCGGTCTTCGACCTCCCGGCCCGCCTGCCGCACGCCGCCGGCTACCTCATCGCCACCGAGGTCGCCGTCCTGAAGAAGCTCACCGAGGACGTCGAGCGGCCCTACGTCGTCGCCCTCGGCGGGTCCAAGGTCTCCGACAAGCTCGCCGTCATCGACCAGCTCCTCGGCAAGGCCGACCGCCTCCTGGTCGGCGGCGGCATGGTGTTCACCTTCCTCAAGGCCAAGGGGTACGAGGTCGGCGCCTCCCTCCTCCAGGAGGACCAGATCCCGGTCGTCCAGGAGTACATCGAGCGGGCGGAGAAGAACGGCGTCGAGCTGGTCCTCCCCGTCGACGTGCTGACCGCCACCGGGTTCCCGGACCTGAAGACCAAGGCGCCGTCGAACCCGAACACCGTCGCCGCGGACGCCATCCCCGCCGACCAGCTGGGCCTGGACATCGGTCCGGAGTCCCGGAAGCTGTACGCCTCTAAGCTCGCCGACGCCGCCACCGTCTTCTGGAACGGTCCCATGGGCGTCTTCGAGCACCCCGACTACGCCGAGGGCACCAAGGCGGTCGCCCAGGCCCTTCTCGACTCCCCGGCCTTCACGGTCGTCGGCGGTGGCGACTCCGCCGCCGCCGTCCGCATCCTGGGCTTCGACGAGACGGCATTCGGCCACATCTCGACCGGCGGCGGCGCCTCCCTCGAATACCTCGAGGGCAAGACGCTCCCCGGCCTCGCCGCACTGGAGGACTGACCCCGTATGACCACTCGTACGCCGCTGATGGCGGGCAACTGGAAGATGAACCTCAACCACCTCGAGGCCATCGCCCACGTCCAGAAGCTCGCCTTCGCCCTGGCCGACAAGGACTACGAGGCCTGTGAGGTCGCGGTCCTGCCGCCCTTCACCGACCTGCGCTCCGTGCAGACCCTGGTCGACGGCGACAAGCTCAAGATCAAGTACGGCGCCCAGGACGTCTCGGCGCACGACTCCGGTGCCTACACCGGCGAGATCTCCGGCTCGATGCTCGCCAAGCTCAAGTGCACGTACGTGGCCGTCGGCCACTCCGAGCGCCGCCAGTACCACGACGAGACCGACGCCGTAGTGAACGCCAAGGTCAAGGCCGCCTACAAGCACGGTCTGACCCCGATCCTGTGCGTGGGCGAGGAACTGGAGATCCGCGACGCGGGCAACCACGTGACGCACACCCTCACCCAGGTCGAGGGCGGCCTCAAGGACATCCCGGCCGAGCAGGCCGAGACCGTCGTGATCGCCTACGAGCCGGTGTGGGCGATCGGCACCGGCAAGGTGTGCGGCGCCGAGGACGCGCAGGAGGTCTGCGCCGCCATCCGCGCCAAGGTCGCCGAGCTGTACACGCAGGAGCTGGCCGACAAGGTCCGCATCCAGTACGGCGGCTCCGTGAAGTCCGGCAACGTCGCCGAGATCATGTCCCAGGCCGACATCGACGGCGCCCTGGTCGGGGGTGCCTCGCTGGACGCCGACGAGTTCGTCAAGATCGTGCGCTTCCGCGACCAGTGAGTCGATCAGCGAGTAGGCGGTAGCGACGATCCGTCGTACCCTTACGGGGGCATGGTGGCCAGCCACCGTGCCCCCGTCGTCCATCCGAGTCCGAGGAAGTTGGTCCAGCCGTGGTTCTGGGGTTCTCGATCGCCCTGATCGTCTTCAGCCTGCTGATGATGCTGCTGGTGCTGATGCACAAGGGAAAGGGCGGCGGCCTCTCCGACATGTTCGGTGGCGGTATGCAGTCGTCCGTCGGCGGCTCCTCGGTCGCCGAGCGCAACCTGGACCGCATCACCGTGGTGATCGGCCTGCTGTGGTTCACGTGCATCGTCGTCCTCGGCATCCTGATGAAGACGAACAACTGATCAGCGGCTGACACAGCACACCACGCACGCACATCACACACGTACATTCCGCACGTAAGGCCCCATGTTCGGTACGCGCAGCTGAGCGCGGCCTATCATGGGGCTTGCGTCTAGGTGTAGGGGCTGTAACTCCAACCACTGGACGCGCGTTGGGCCTTACGTAGACTGAGGCGCTCGCAACGAGGCGACACGCCGACTCGCTTCGCGGCACCATCACGCAGGGAGTTACGACCGTGGCAAGTGGCAACGCGATCCGAGGTAGCCGGGTCGGGGCGGGGCCGATGGGCGAGGCCGAGCGCGGCGAGTCCGCGCCGCGTCTGCGCATCTCCTTCTGGTGCTCGAACGGGCACGAGACGCAGCCCAGCTTCGCCAGCGACGCGCAGGTCCCCGACACCTGGGACTGCCCGCGCTGCGGCTTCCCCGCAGGTCAGGACCGGGACAACCCGCCGGCCCCGCCGCGCACCGAGCCGTACAAGACGCACCTCGCGTATGTGCGGGAGCGGCGCAGCGACGCGGACGGCGAGGCGATCCTCGCCGAGGCGCTCGCCAAACTGCGGGGCGAGATCTAGAAGTCGACAACCGGCCGGTCACCCAGGGGTGTCTGGCCGGAGCTGTCTCCGACAGCGCGCGCCGGCGCTCGTCCGCCGCCCGCCGGGCCGTTCGGGCGCCCGCGCCCCGGTGCCCGCTGCCCGCGCAGACGCACGGGTGCCGCCGGTTCACTGTGAACGCGGCTTTCCGCGCCGTGTGCCTCACCCGCGTGCACATCGATGCGCACGCCCTCCCGCTGCCCTGCCTCCTCGTGCGCTGCTCTCTCGCCCTCTCTTGCCTTGCCCCGCGCCGCCGTTGCGGCTCGCCGGCACCCCGTTGATACCGCCGCGTCAGACGGACGTACCTGTTGTTGCACCGTACGACCACGTGACGCAGGGTCGCGTCCCCGTTGATCAACTAGTGCCGTGGCAGGCAACGTTTGCCCGTGAAGGAGCGGCGTCCGGTGCGTGCTCTCGGCGTGCCGGCCGGAGGCCCTCGTACTGGACGTACTCGGGTCTTCGGCTGGTGCGGCGAGAGTGCGTGCCGGGCGTCGCGACGGGGCGAACGTTGCCTGTCGCGGCACTAGGTTTGGGACCGGCAGCGGGACGCGGCACAGGCGAGGAAGAAGGCTGAAGTCCGAGATGAACGCAGACGGCCGTACCAGGCTGAATCAGACGCCCGAGTGGACCGCTCTGGCCAGGCACCGCGAGGAACTCGGCGAGGTCCGGCTGCGGGAGCTGTTCGCCGCCGACCCGGGACGCGGCACCGGGTACACGCTCCGGGTCGGTGACCTCCACGTCGACTACTCCAAGCAGCTCGTCACCGACGAGACCCTGCGGCTGCTGCGCGAACTGGCCGCCGCGACGGACGTCTTCGGCCTCCGGGACGCCATGTTCCGCGGCGAGCGGATCAACACCACCGAGAACCGCGCCGTGTTGCACACCGCGCTGCGCGCCCCGCGGGACGCCGTGATCGAGGTCGACGGGCAGAACGTCGTACCGGGGGTGCACGCCGTTCTCGACAAGATGGCCGGCTTCGCCGAACGCGTCCGCTCCGGCGCCTGGACCGGGTACACCGGCCGGCGCATCAAGAACGTGGTCAACATCGGCATCGGCGGCTCCGACCTCGGCCCGGCGATGGCGTACGAGGCGCTGCGCGGCTTCACCGACCGCGACCTCACGGTCCGCTTCGTGTCCAACGTCGACGGCGCCGACCTGCACGAGGCGATCCGTGACCTGGACCCGGCGGAGACCCTGTTCGTCATCGCGTCCAAGACGTTCACCACGATCGAGACGATCACCAACGCCACGTCGGCCCGCGCGTGGCTGCTCACCGAGCTGAAGGCCGGTCAGGAGGCCGTGGCCCGGCACTTCGTGGCGCTGTCCACGAACGCCGGCAAGGTCGGCGACTTCGGTATCGACCCGGACAACATGTTCGAGTTCTGGGACTGGGTCGGCGGCCGCTACTCCTACGACTCGGCCATCGGCCTGTCCCTGATGATCGCGATCGGCCCGGACCGCTTCCGGGAGATGCTCGACGGCTTCCACCTCGTCGACGAGCACTTCAGGACCGCTCCCGCCGAGTCCAACGTGCCGCTGCTGCTGGGCCTGTTGGGGATCTGGTACGGCAACTTCCACGACGCCCAGTCGCACGCCGTGCTCCCCTACAGCCACTACCTCTCCAAGTTCACGGCGTACCTCCAGCAGCTGGACATGGAGTCCAACGGCAAGTACGTCGGCCGCGACGGCCAGGAGGTCGACTGGCAGACGGGCCCCGTGGTGTGGGGCACGCCGGGGACCAACGGCCAGCACGCCTACTACCAGCTCATCCACCAGGGCACGAAGCTGATCCCGGCGGACTTCATCGGCTTCGCCGAGCCGGTCGCCGACCTCGCCGACGGGCTGAAGGCCCAGCACGACCTGCTGATGGCGAACTTCTTCGCGCAGACCCAGGCGCTGGCCTTCGGCAAGACGCCGGACGAGGTACGCGCGGAGGGGGCGCCGGAGGAACTCGTGCCGCACAAGACCTTCCGGGGCAACCACCCCACGACCACGATCCTCGCGCGTGAGCTGACCCCCTCGGTGCTGGGCCAGCTGGTCGCGCTGTACGAGCACAAGGTGTTCGTGCAGGGCGCGGTGTGGAACATCGACTCCTTCGACCAGTGGGGCGTCGAGCTCGGCAAGGTCCTCGCCAAGCGGGTGGAACCGGCGCTCACCGAGGGCGCGGAGGTGCCCGGACTGGACGCGTCCACGAAGGCCCTGGTCGCCGCCTACCGGGAGCTGCGCGGCCGGCAGTGAGCGGCTGGCGCGGCGGGCGGACGGGTTGGTCGGGCGGGTTGGTCGGGCGGAGTGAACGGCCCACCGCCACCCGCGTCTGCCGCGACCGTCAGGGGTGCGGCCGGCCGGGTCACGCCGACAGCACATGTGCCGGGGGGCCTCGGAGAGGGAGGGGGAGAGGAACACGTGCTCCTGTGCGCGCGTCAGGG
>NZ_JBWKDW010000013.1:13253-21429 GCF_056435735.1 Streptomyces sp. NPDC043878 | reverse complement strand
CTTGGGAGGGCGACCCCACCCCCCCACCCCCCCCCCCCCCTCCCCCCCCTGCCGCGGCTCCCCCCCTCCCCCCCCCCCCCCACCCCCCCCCCCCCCCCCCCCCCCCACCCCCCCCCCCCCGGCACATGTCGTCCGCGGACGCGGCCGGTGACGTTACGCCGAAGCCGGCGGGTACAGCGATCTCGGGAGCTGGGCGGCGGCCGCCGAGTCCAGCAGCCACAGGGTGCGCTGTCTGCCGCGGGCACCCGCCGCCGGGGCCTGCACCTCACCGGCGCCCGACAGGGCGATCGCCGCGGCGTTCGCCTTGTCCTCGCCGGCCGCCAGCAGCCAGACCTCGCGGGCAGCGCGGATCGCGGGGAGCGTGAAGGTCACGCGGGTCGGCGGCGGCTTGGGCGCGCCGTGGACGCCGACCACCGTGCGCTCGGTCTCCCGCACCGCGGGCAGTTCGGGGAACAGCGAGGCGACATGGGTGTCCGGGCCGACTCCCAGCATCAGGACGTCGAACGTCGGCACCGAGCCGTGGTTCTCGGGGCCGGCCGCGCGGGCCAGCTCCTCCGCGTGGGCCGCCGCCGCCGCGTCCACGTCGGCGCCGTACGGGCCGTCCGACGCGGGCATGGCGTGCACGCGCTTCGGGTCCAGGGGCACGGAGTCCAGCAGGGCCTCGCGGGCCTGCGTGATGTTGCGCTCCGGGTCGCCCTCCGGCAGGAACCGCTCGTCGCCCCACCACAGGTCCAGACGCCCCCAGTCGATGGCGTCCCGGGCGGGCGCGGCAGCCAGCGCGGCGAGCAGTCCGTTGCCGTTGCGGCCGCCCGTCAGCACCACGGAGGCGGAGCCGCGCGAGGCCTGCGCGTCCACGATCTTCGTGATCAGGCGGGCCGCGGCGGCCTGTGCCATCAGCTCCTTGTCGCGGTGCACGACGAGCTGCGGGGTGTTCACTTCGCCGTCGCCTTCTTCACCGGGGCCTGCGCCGCCGCTTCCCCGGCGGGAGCTTTCGCAGCAGCCTCGACGGGAGTGGGGATCGCGCCCCCTTCTCCTTTGGCGACCGCCGCCCTCCCGCCGGGCACGGCCCGGCCCCGGTCGTCGGAGGTGTGCAGCCGGTCCACCCCGAACCGCAGCGCGGAGGCGTAGGTGTCGTCCGGGTCGAGCCGCCGCAGCTCCTCCGCGATCAGCTCGGCCGTGTCGCGGCGCTTGAGGGCCACCGCGCGGTGGGGCTGGCCCTCGATCGACAGGGTGGCCAGCGAACCGTCCGCCCGGTCCAGCACGATCGGTCCGCTGCTGGTGTCCATGCGGACCGCCGTGAGACCCGGACCGCCGGACAGCGACCGCTTGACCGGCACGTCCAGCCGGTCGGCGAGCCACATGGCGAGCAGCTCACAGCTCGGGTTGAACTCCTCGCCCTCCACCTCGACGGCCTTCACCTCGCAGGTGACCTGGTCCAGGGCGGCGGCCAGCATCGAGCGCCACGGTGTGATGCGGGTCCACGACAGGTCCGTGTCACCGGGGGTGTAGGTGTCGGCGCGGGTGCTGAGGTCGCGTACCGGCTGCTCGGAGGCGTAGGTGTCGGTGACCCGGCGCTGGGCCAGCGCGCCCAGCGGGTCCTGTGCCGGGTCGAGCGGCGCGTTGACCGGCCACCAGACCACCACCGGGGCGTCCGGCAGCAGCAGGGGCAGGACCACCGACTGCGCGTGGTCCGCCACCTCGCCGTACAGCCGCAGCACCACCGTCTCGCCGGTGCCCGCCTCCGCGCCCACCCGCACCTCGGCGTCCAGGCGGGACTTCGTGCGGTCGCGGGGGGAGCGGGAGACGCGCCTGATGACCACGATCGTGCGCGAGGGATGCTCGTGCGAGGCGTCGTTGCCGGCCTTCAGGGCGTCGTAGGCGTTCTCCTCGTCGGTGACGATGACCAGGGTGAGCACCATGCCGACGGCGGGCGTGCCGATGGCGCGGCGACCCTGCACGAGCGCCTTGTTGATCTTGCTGGCCGTGGTGTCCGTGAGGTCTGTCTTCATGGCCGGCGCCAGCTCCGTCCGTCTCGCTCTAGCATCTCGTCCGCCTCGACGGGGCCCCACGTGCCCGACGCGTACTGCGCGGGCTTGCCGTTCTTGTCCCAGTACTGCTCGATCGGGTCGAGGATCTTCCAGGACAGCTCGACCTCCTCGGTGCGCGGGAAGAGGTTCGAGTCGCCGAGCAGGACGTCGAGGATGAGGCGTTCGTACGCCTCCGGGCTGGACTCGGTGAACGACTCGCCGTAGGCGAAGTCCATGGACACGTCCCGGATCTCCATCGAGGTGCCCGGCACCTTGGAGCCGAAGCGGACCGTGACGCCCTCGTCGGGCTGGACGCGGATGACGATCGCGTTCTTGCCGAGTTCCTCCGTCGCCGTGTGGTCGAAGGGGGAGTGCGGGGCGCGCTGGAAGACCACCGCGATCTCGGTGACCCGGCGGCCCAGGCGCTTGCCGGTGCGCAGGTAGAAGGGGACGCCCGCCCAGCGGCGGTTGTCGACCTCGACCTTGATCGCCGCGTAGGTGTCGGTCTTCGACTTGGGGTCGATGCCGTCCTCTTCGAGGTAGCCGACGGCCTTCTCGCCCCCCTGCCAGCCCGCCGCGTACTGCCCGCGCACGGTGGCGGTGCCCAGGTCGGCGGGGAGCCGGACGGCGCCGAGCACCTTGGTCTTCTCGGCGGCCAGCGCGTCCGCGTCGAAGGAGGCGGGCTCCTCCATCGCGGTGAGCGCCATCAGCTGGAGCAGGTGGTTCTGGATGACGTCACGGGCGGCGCCGATGCCGTCGTAGTAGCCGGCCCGGCCGCCGATGCCGATGTCCTCGGCCATCGTGATCTGCACGTGGTCCACGAAGGACCGGTTCCAGATCGGCTCGAACATCGTGTTGGCGAAGCGCAGCGCCAGGATGTTCTGGACGGTCTCCTTGCCGAGGTAGTGGTCGATGCGGAAGACCTGGTCGGAGCCGAAGACCTCGTGCACGACCTTGTTCAGCTCCTCGGCCGACTTCAGGTCGTGGCCGAAGGGTTTCTCGATCACCGCGCGGCGCCAGGAACCGTTCTCCTGGTCGGCCAGCCCGTGCTTCTTCAGCTGCTGGATGACTACCGGGAAGGAGCGCGGCGGCACGGACAGGTAGAAGGCGAAGTTGCCGCCCGTGCCCTGTGCCTTGTCCAGCTCCCCGATGGTGGCGCGCAGCCGCTCGAAGGCGTCGTCGTCGTCGAAGGTGCCCTGGACGAAGCGCATCCCCTGGATGAGCTGCTGCCAGACCTCCTCACGGAACGGCGTACGGGCGTGCTCCTTGACGGCGTCGTGGACCTCCTGTGCGAAGTCCTCGTGCTGCCACTCCCGCCGGGCGAATCCGACCAGCGAGAAACCCGGTGGCAACAGGCCCCGGTTCGCGAGGTCGTAGACGGCGGGCATGAGCTTCTTCCGGGACAAATCGCCCGTGACGCCGAAAATGACCAGACCCGACGGCCCCGCGATGCGCGGGAGCCGTCGGTCTGCGGGGTCACGCAGCGGGTTGCTGCTTGACAAATCTTCAGCCCTCCGAAGGGGCGAGGCGCTGGAGCTCCGCCTCGGTCGACTTGAGCAGGTCGTTCCAGGACGCCTCGAACTTCTCGACGCCTTCTTCCTCCAGCAGCCGCACCACTTCGTCGTAGCCGATGCCGAGCTTCTCGACGGCGTCGATGTCGGCGCGCGCCTGCTCGTAGGTGCCCGCGACGGCGTTGCCGCGGATCTCGCCGTGGTCCTCGGTCGCGAAGAGCGTGGCCTCCGGCATGGTGTTGACCGTGTTCGGCGCGACGAGTTCGTCGACGTACAGGGTGTCCTTGTACGCCGGGTCCTTCACGCCGGTCGAGGCCCACAGCGGGCGCTGCTTGTTGGCGCGCGCCGTGTCGAGGGCGAGCCAGCGCTCGGAGGCGAAGACCTCCTCGTACGCCTGGTACGCCAGCCGGGCGTTGGCCACGCCCGCCTTGCCGCGCGCGGCCTTGGCCTCCGGCGTGCCGAGGGCGTCGAGCCGCTTGTCGATCTCGGTGTCCACGCGGGACACGAAGAAGGACGCCACGGAGTGGATCTTGGAGAGGTCCAGGCCGCGCTCCTTGGCCTTCTCCAGACCGGCGAGGTAGGCGTCCATGACCATGCGGTAGCGCTCGAGCGAGAAGATCAGCGTGACGTTGACGCTGATGCCGAGGCCGATGACCTCGGTGATCGCCGGGATGCCCGCCTCGGTGGCCGGGATCTTGATGAGCGTGTTGGGACGGTCCACCAGCCAGGCCAGCTGCTTGGCCTCGGCGACGGTCGCCTTGGTGTTGTGCGCCAGGCGCGGGTCGACCTCGATCGAGACCCGGCCGTCCTGGCCGTTGGTCGAGTCGAACACCGGGCGCAGGATGTCGGCGGCGTCACGGACGTCCGCCGTCGTGATCATGCGGATGGCCTCTTCGACGGTGACCTTGCGGAAGGCGAGGTCGGAGACCTGCTGGTCGTAGCCGTCGCCCTGCGAGATGGCCTTCTGGAAGATCGACGGGTTGGTGGTGACGCCCACGACGTGCTGCTGGTCGATCAGCTCGGCGAGGTTGCCGGACGTGATGCGCTTGCGGGACAGGTCGTCCAGCCAGATCGCGACGCCCTCCTCGGAGAGGCGCTTGAGTGCGTCTGTCATGGAAAATGCATCTCCTACTTTGTCGTGTGTGAGCGTCAGCGCTGAGCGGCGGCGATGGATTCCCGGGCCTTGGCGGCCACGTTCTCGGCGGTGAAGCCGAACTCGCGGAAGAGCACCTTGCCGTCGGCCGAAGCACCGAAGTGCTCCAGGGAAACGATGCGACCGGCGTCGCCCACGTACTTGTGCCAGGTGAGACCGATGCCGGCCTCCACCGCGACGCGCGCCTTCACCGCCGGCGGCAGGACGCTGTCCCGGTACCCCTGGTCCTGCTCCTCGAACCACTCCACGGACGGCATCGACACGACCCGCGTCGGCACCCCGTCGGCCTGGAGCTGCTCACGCGCCTCCACGGCCACGTGCACCTCGGAACCGGTGGCGATCAGGATGACCTCGGGCTGGCCGCCCTCCGCCTCGAACAGGACGTAACCGCCCTTGACGGTGTCCTCGTTGGACTCGTACGTCGGTACGCCCTGACGGGTCAGCACCAGGCCGTGCGGGGCGCCCTTGCCGAAGACCTTGGTGTAGCGCCGCAGGATCTCGCGCCAGGCGATCGCGGTCTCGTTGGCGTCCGCCGGACGCACCACGTTCAGACCCGGGATCGCGCGCAGCGAGGCGAGGTGCTCGACCGGCTGGTGGGTGGGGCCGTCCTCGCCGAGGCCGATGGAGTCGTGCGTCCACACGTACGTCACCGGCAGGTGCATCAGCGCGGACAGGCGCACGGCGTTGCGCATGTAGTCGGAGAACACCAGGAAGGTGCCGCCGTAGACGCGGGTGTTGCCGTGCAGGGTGATGCCGTTCATCTCCGCGGCCATGGAGTGCTCGCGGATGCCGAAGTGGATGGTGCGGCCGTACGGGTCGGCCTCCGGCAGCGGGTTGTCCCCCGGAAGGAACGAGCTGTTCTTGTCGATCGTGGTGTTGTTCGAGCCCGCCAGGTCGGCCGAGCCGCCCCACAGCTCCGGGATGACCGCGCCCAGTGCCTGGAGGACCTTGCCGGACGCGGCGCGGGTGGCGACGCCCTTGCCCGTCTCGAAGACCGGGAGCTTCTCCTCCCAGCCGGCCGGCAGCTCGCCCGCGGCGATGCGGTCGAACTCGGCGGCGCGCTCGGTGTTGTTGCCCCGCCACTCCTGGAAGGACTTCTCCCACTCGGCCTTGGCCTGGCGGCCCCGCTCACCCAGCGCGCGGGTGTGCGTGAGGACCTCGTCGGCGACCTCGAAGGACTTCTCCGGGTCGAAGCCGAGGACGCGCTTGGTGGCGGCGACCTCGTCGTCGCCGAGGGCCGAACCGTGCGCGGCCTCGGTGTTCTGCGCGTTCGGCGCCGGCCAGGCGATGATCGAGCGCATCGCGATGAACGACGGCCGGTCCGTCACCTTCTTCGCGGCCTCGATCGCGTCGTAGATCGCGTGCGGGTCGAGGTCGCCGTCCGGCTTCGGCGCGACGCGCTGCACGTGCCAGCCGTACGCCTCGTAGCGCTTGGCGGTCTCCTCGGAGACGGCCGTCTCCGTGTCGCCCTCGATCGAGATGTGGTTGTCGTCCCACAGCAGCACCAGGTTGCCGAGCTTCTGGTGGCCCGCCAGCGAGGACGCCTCCGAGGAGATGCCCTCCTGGAGGCAGCCGTCACCGGCGACGCAGTAGACGAAGTGGTCGAAGGGCGACTCGCCCGGCGCGGCGTCCGGGTCGAACAGACCGCGCTCGTAGCGGGCGGCCATCGCCATGCCCACCGCGTTGGCGACACCCTGGCCCAGCGGCCCGGTCGTGGTCTCCACGCCGGTGGTGTGCCCGTACTCGGGGTGACCCGGCGTCTTCGAGCCCCAGGTCCGGAATGCCTTCAGGTCGTCCAGCTCCAGGCCGAAACCGGCCAGGTACAGCTGGGTGTAGAGGGTCAGGGAGGAGTGGCCCGCGGACAGCACGAAGCGGTCGCGTCCGACCCACTCGGGGTCCGCGGGGTCGTGCCGCATCACCTTCTGGAACAGGGTGTAGGCGGCGGGCGCGAGGCTCATCGCCGTACCGGGATGGCCGTTGCCGACCTTCTGTACGGCATCGGCGGCCAGGACTCGGGCGGTGTCGACAGCCCGCTGGTCCAGCTCGTTCCACTCGAGGTCTGTGGTGGTCGGCTTGGTGCTCACCCTGGGTCAGGGCTCCTTTCCACATGTCACGCATGTCGGATGGGTGCCGGTGCACTGGGCGCCCCGGCCGTTGTCGAGCCTACCCCTGTAAGTACGTGCGTTTTTTCGAGTCATTCCAGACTGCCGGGACTCCCCGGGATCCGCCTCCGGACTGGGGTGTCCCGTGTTCGGCAAGTGAATACGGAACCGCTCGTCCGAGTGCTCAATCGAGTCCCGCGCGGCTCTTTCGGCACCCCCGCCCAACACGACCCCACCCCCGCGAATGGCGGGGTCTGGGCAACGTCTACAGTGGCGTGGTACGCGCGAGCCCTTACCGGGAGTTCACAACCCGGGGCTCGCTGAAATGTCTCTGTCAGGGGTGTGCGTGACGGCCGTTGAATCCCGTCCAGCGGGGATGATCGGGACGAGCCAGAGCCCGAACCACCGGCCGTTCGGGGCCCGTGTCAAGGCGTTCGTGGCGCTGACCAAGCCGCGGATCATCGAGCTGCTGCTGATCACCACCGTTCCGGTGATGTTCCTCGCCCAGCAGGGCGTGCCGGACCTGACGCTGGTGCTGCTGACCTGCCTCGGCGGCTACCTCTCCGCGGGCGGTGCCAACGCCCTGAACATGTACATCGACCGCGACATCGACGCGCTGATGGACCGCACCTCGCAGCGCCCGCTGGTCACCGGCATGGTCAGTCCGCGCGAGTGCCTCACCTTCGGCATCACCCTGGCGGTCGTCTCCACCCTGCTGTTCGGCCTCGCGGTCAACTGGCTGTCGGCCTGGCTGTCGCTCGGCGCGCTGCTCTTCTACGTCGTGGTCTACACGATGATCCTCAAGCGCCGCACCTCGCAGAACATCGTCTGGGGCGGCATCGCCGGCTGCCTCCCGGTGCTCATCGGCTGGTCGGCCGTCACCGACTCCATGTCGTGGGCGCCCGTCGTCCTCTTCCTCGTCATGTTCTTCTGGACGCCGCCGCACTACTGGCCGCTGTCCATGAAGGTGCGCGAGGACTACGCGCGCGTGGGCGTGCCGATGCTGCCCGTGGTCGCCTCCAACAAGGTCGTGGCCCGGCAGATCGTCCTCTACAGCTGGGTGATGGTCGGCGTGTCGCTGCTGCTGACCCCCCTCGGCTACACCGGCTGGTTCTACACGACGGTCGCGCTGCTGGCCGGCGGGTTCTGGCTGTGGGAGGCGCACGGACTGCAGAACCGCGCCAAGGCCGAGGTGACCGGCGGCAAGCTGAAGGAGATGCGGCTGTTCCACTGGTCCATCACCTACGTCTCCCTCCTGTTCGTCGCGGTCGCGGTGGACCCCTTCCTGCGCTAGCGGAGCTCCGACGGGCGGGGGGGGGGGGGGGGGGGGACGAAACCCCACCCCCCCCGCCCGCCCTCCCCCCTCTGCGGCCCCCTCCCCCC
>NZ_JBWKDW010000013.1:0-13243 GCF_056435735.1 Streptomyces sp. NPDC043878 | reverse complement strand
TTTGGGTGGCGCTGTCCCCTCTGTCCCCCCCCCCCCCCCTCTTCCCCCCCTCTCCTGCTCCCTTTTCCTTCTCTCCCCCCCTCCCCCCCCCCTCCCCCCCCCCCTCCCCCCCCCCCCCCCCCCCCCCCCCCCCCCCCCCCCGTCGCCGTTGGATCTACCCGTGGGTAGCATCTGGCCATGGCAGACACGCAGCAGGTTGACGAGGGCACGGACGCCAGGCAGGCCGCGAAGGCCGAGCGCGCGGCGGCCCGGCTCGCCAAGCAGATCGGCGGCTTCTCCACGGCGCACGGCGGGGCCGAGGGCCAGGTCGCCTACCTCGGACAGCGCGGGGCGCGGATCGTGCTCGTCGGCGCGGACGGCGGCTGGGGCGACCTCGTCGCACCCTCCTACGCGGTGGCCGAGCGGGCGGTCGAGAAGGCCGGCATCACCGTCCACGAGGCCTTCGACGGCGAGTTCGCCGCGAGGGTGACGACCGGCCCGTACGAGTGGACGCGCATGGCGGGCATCCAGATCGGCGGCCCGAAGAACCCCTGAGGCGCCCGGCGCCCGGCGCGCATTCACACGGCGTGTGCGAGAGCATCACCTGACGCCCGGTTCACCCGTTAGGACCGTATGAGTCCATATGAGGACGCGGTCCACGCGCGCGGGGAGTCCGGATGATCGAAACGCCGTCCCTCGTGGACCAGTACTGCCACGGCGTGCTGAGAACGGAGCTGGGTCTCGGCACCTTCGAGGCCCAGCTGGCCCGCACCGAGGGCCCGCCCGCGCCCGGCACCACGCTGTTCGACACCCAGACGGGCTTCGCCGTACGCCGCTGGTGCCCCCCGCTGCTCGGCCTGGAACCGCACTGCCCGCCCGCCCGCTATCTCGCCCGGCGCCGTGAACTCGGCGTATGGGAATCGGGCCGCCGGCTGCTGCGCGGCAGCGGCATCACGACCTACCTGGTCGACACCGGGCTGCCCGGCGACCTCACCGGAGCCGCCGAGATGGCGTCGGCCGGAGCCGCCGAGGCCCGCGAGATCGTGCGCCTGGAGCTGTTGGCCGAGCAGGTCGCCGACACCTCCGGCACCGTCGAGTCCTTCCTCGCCAACCTCGCCGAGTCGGTGCACGGCGCCGCCGCGAACGCCGTGGCGTTCACCTCCGTGGCGGGCGTGCGGCACGGGCTCGCCCTGGCGCCCGAACCGCCCGGCCCGGGGGAGGTGCGGGGGGCGGCCGGACGGTGGCTGGCCGGGCGCCGGGTCGGGGGCGAGCTGAGCGACCCGGTGCTGCTCAGACACCTGCTGTGGATCGCCGTAGCCTCGGGGCTGCCCCTTCAGCTGCACGCCGGACTCGGCGAACCGGGCCTGCGGACCGACCGCACCGACCCGGTCCTGCTGACCGACTTCGTGCGGGCGACGGCCGGGCTGGGCACGGACCTCGTCCTGCTGCACGGCTACCCCTACCACCGGCACGCCGCCCACCTCGCCGGCGTCTTCCCGCACGTCTACGCCGACTCGGGCGCCGCCCTGGTCCGCACCGGTGCCCGGGCCGCGACCGTCCTCGCGGAGATCCTGGAGCTGGCCCCCTTCGGCAAGATCCTGTTCGCCAGCGGGGCCCACGGCCTGCCCGAGCTGCACGTCGTGGGGGCGCGGCTGTTCCGCGAGGCTGTGGCGCGGGTGCTCGGCACCTGGGTCGCCGACGGCGCGTGGTCGCTGGCGGACGCGCAGCGGGTGGCGGGCCTGATCGCGGCGGGCAACGCCCGCAGGGTGTACGGGCTGGAGTGAGCTGTACAGACTGGACCGATGCAGACCGACGCGTTACTCGACCGCTTCCTCGCCGAACTCACGGCGCTCGCGCCCGTCGCCGTCTGGGCGCACGGTTCGCTCGCCGGGGGTGACTACCAGGAGGGCCGCAGCGACCTCGACCTGCTCGCGGTGCTCGGCAGGCCCGTGACCCTGGCCACCGTCCGCCGGGTCGTCACCCTGCACCGACGGCTGCGCGCCGAGCCGCTCGCCCGCAAGCTGCACTGCAGCTACTTCGCCCCCGACGCGCTCGACGACCCGGAACAACGGCACCTGACCTGGGCGCACGACCATGTGATGCGCCGTCCGGTCACCCCCGTCACCCGGCGCGAACTGCACGTGTTCGGACGGGTGCTGCACGGCCGGCCCCCGGCCGGGCTGCTTCCGCCCGTGTCCGACGGGGAGGTCGGCGCGTTCGTCGTCCGCGATCAGCGGGACTTCTGGCGGCCGGCCGTCGACAAGGCACGCCCGTGGCGGCAGGACGACTGGGTCGACGTGGGGCTGACGACGTTCGCGCGGGCCACGGTGACCCTGCGCGAGGGACGGCTGATCACCAAGGGGGAGGCGCTGCGGGAGCTGCCCGGCCTCGGCGCACCGCCCGAGGTGGTGGAGGACGTCCGGCGCCGGCGCTACGAACGGCCGGCGCCGCCCACGGAGGAGTGGGTGACGCGCAGGGGCGAGCTGACCCGGGCCTACCTGGGCCCGGCGATCGACGCGCTGGTGACGACGTACGGGTGACGCGCGGTGGCGGTAACCGGCGCCGCCCGCCGGCGGTGACTACGCGCGCGTGCCCAGGGTGGCCTCGGCCGCCGGGCCCGGCAGGTCGACCACCTGGTCCGGGCGTTCGCGCAGCGCCAGCAGCACGCGCAGCACGGCGATCCACACCAGGCCCGAGCCGAGCATGTGCAGACCGACCAGGACCTCGGGCAGGTTCGTGAAGTACTGGACGTAGCCGATGACGCCCTGCGCGAGCAGCACCAGGAACAGTTCGCGGGTGCGGTGCAGGGGTCCCGCGGGGGCGTCGACCGCCTTGAGGACGAACCACAGGGCGAAGGTCAGCGTCACCACGATCCAGGCGAGCACCGCGTGCAGCTTGCTCACGGTCTCCCAGTCCAGCGGCATCCGCTCGACCTCGCTGGAGTCACCCGCGTGCGGCCCCGAGCCGGTCACCACGGTGCCCACGGCGATCAGCAGCACGGCGGCGGCGACCAGGAACCACACCATCTGCTGGATGGGTTTGCCGACCAGCGGACGGGGCGCCCCGTCGCCCTCCCGGGTGCGCTGCCACATCACGGTGGCGACCGCGATCAGCGCCGAGGACAGCAGGAAGTGCGCGGCGACCGTGTACGGGTTCAGGCCCACCAGCACGACGATCCCGCCGAGGATCGCGTTGCCCATCACGACCCAGAACTGCGCCCAGCCGAGCCGGGTCAGGGTGCGCCGGCGGGGCTTCTCGGAGCGGGCCGCGACGATCGCCCACCCGACGGCGGCGCACAGGACGTACGTCAGCATCCGGTTGGTGAACTCGATCACGCCGTGCACGCCCATGGCGCCGGTGGTGGTGAGCGAGTCGTCGGTGCACTTGGGCCAGGTCGGGCAGCCGAGGCCGGAGCCGGTGAGCCGTACGGCACCGCCGGTGACCACGATGACCACCGACATGACGAGCGCGGCGAGGGCCGCCCGCTGCACGGTCCGGGGATCCGGGGTCCAGCGGGCGGCGATGAAGGCGAGCGGGTTGCGGACGGCCGCTACGGCGTCGGCGCGGGTCACGTTGGGCACGCCCACCATCGTAGGCGGCCGCTTGTGCACGCGTTCACGAGGGTCGGGTCCGGGGCCGCCGCACAGCGTACGGTCGCGGCCGTCCCACGCGTGCGGTCCGGGGCCGCCTGCGCGTCTGGTCCCGGCGCGTCTGGTCCCGGCCGCCGCTCAGCGCCCGGTCCGGGGCCGCACACCCGTCCGGTCCGGGGCCGCAGCACGCGTCCGGTCCGCGCCCGCCGCACCGCGGGCGCGAGGTCCGGGCCGGGCTACTCCCAGCGGAAGAAGCGGCCGGCCGCGGCCAGACCCACGACCGCCCACACGGCGAGGATCGCCAGGTCGCCCCAGGGGGTTCCGGCGCCGTGCTGGAGGACGTCGCGCAGACCGTCCGACAGCGCCGAGATCGGCAGCAGGGCGAGGACGTCCTGCACCCCGGCCGGGAACCTGTCCAGCGGGACGATGACTCCGCCGCCGACCAGCAGCAGCAGGAAGACGAGGTTCGCGGCGGCCAGTGTGGCCTCCGCCTTCAGGGTGCCCGCCATGAGCAGGCCGAGCCCGGAGAAGGCGGCCGTGCCGAGGACCAGCAGGAGCAGCACGGTGAACGGGTTGCCGTGCGGCGACCAGCCCAGGGCGAAGGCGATCACCGTCAGCAGGATCACCTGGAGGACCTCCGTGACCAGCACGGACGCCGTCTTGGCCGTCATCAGGCCCCAGCGGGGGAGCGGGGAGGACGCGAGCCGCTTCAGGACGCCGTAGCGGCGCTCGAAGCCGGTCGCGATGGCCTGCCCGGTGAACGCGGTGGACATCACGGCGAGCGCCAGGATGCCGGGCGCCAGGAAGTCGACGGCCTCGCCCGCGCCGGTGTCGACGATGTCCACCGAGCTGAAGAGGGCCAGCAGCAGTGTGGGGATCACCACGGTCAGCAGCAGCTGCTCGCCGTTGCGCAGCAGCATTCTCGTCTCCAGCGCCGCCTGCGCCGCGATCATGCGGGGCAGGGGTGCCGCCCCCGGCGCGGGGGTGTAGGTGCCGGTGGTCACGCGCGCAACTCCTTGCCGGTCAGCTCCAGGAAGACGTCTTCGAGGGTGTGCCGCTCCACCGAGATCCTGTCCGGCATCACCCCGTGCTGCGCGCACCACGAGGCGACCGTGGCGAGCAGCTGCGGATCGACCTTGCCGACCACGCGGTAGGAACCGGGTGTCAGCTCGGCGGCCGTGCAGTCCGCGGGGAGCGCCTTGAGCAGGGAGCCGACGTCGAGACCGGGCCGGCCGGTGAAGCGGAGCGTGTTCTCCGCGCCGCCGCGGCACAGCTCCTCCGGGGAGCCCTGGGCGATGACCCGGCCCGCGTCGATGATCGCGACGTCGTCGGCGAGCTGCTCGGCCTCGTCCATGTGGTGGGTGGTGAGGATCACGGAGACGCCGTCGGCGCGCAGGTCCCGCACGAGGTCCCAGGTCGCGTGCCGGGCCTGCGGGTCGAGCCCCGCGGTCGGCTCGTCCAGGAACACCAGTTCCGGGCGGCCCACCACGGCCATCGCCAGCGCGAGCCGCTGCTGCTGCCCGCCGGAGAGCCGGCGGTAGGTGGTGCGTCCGCAGCTGCCGAGGCCGAGGCGCTCGATGAGGGCGTCCACGTCCAGCGGACGGGCGTGCAGCCGGGCGACGTGCCGGAGCATCTCGTCGGCCCGCGCGCCCGGGTAGACCCCGCCGGACTGCAGCATCACGCCGATCCGGGGCCGCAGGGCCGCGGACTGTCCGACCGGGTCGAGGCCCAGGACGCGCACCGTGCCGGCGTCCGGCCTCCGGTACCCCTCGCAGGTCTCGACCGTGGTCGTCTTGCCCGCCCCGTTGGGGCCGAGTACGGCGGTCACGCCCGGCCGGGCCACCAGGTCGAGGCCGTCCACCGCGGTCTTCCTGCCGTACCGCTTCACCAGGGCCTGGACCTGGACCACGGGCTCACTTCGCATGGGTCCAGAGTCTAGGTACGCCGGCTGCCGCTCAGAGGTGGGGGTCCCCCCGTTCGAGCGGAGCCGAGAGTGGGGGAGGGGGCGGGAGCTCCTCCTCACGGGGCCGGTGCAGGGCGAGCCACCGCTCCGCGTAGGCCACCGCGTCCGCCACCGGGAACAGCCGCGCCTCGGCCGCGCCGACCTTTCCGCGGACCACGGGACGGCCGGCGGGGCGGTCCCGCTCGAAGTCGTGGCCGAGCTCGTCGAACCGTTCCGAGGAGATCGACACCTCGGTCACCACCTCCCAGCCCAGCGGCCCCGGCCGTCCCACCCGCACCAGCGGGGACGGGATGCGGTACTCGGCCAGATGGAAGGCCGTGCAGGTCGCGTAGCCCGCGCCCAGCAGCAGGACCCGGGCGCCGAGCGCCTCCAGCCGGGCCAGCGGGCTGCGCTCGCCGAGCCGGCAGTCGGGGGCGTGGTCGCCGACGATCTCCGCCGCGCGCGGTCCGAGGGCCGCGAACGAGGTCTGCGGGTGGGCGCTGCGCAGGGCGCCCGGCCACGTCCGAACGGTCTCCGGGACGACGCCGACGCCGCGTGAGGGCGTGACCAGCGGGTCGTAGCCGGGCATCGAGGCGCGGATCGCCGTCCACCACTCCTCGGGCACCGCCGGGTTCGCCCACAGCGCCGGGTCCGAGAGGTCGCCGGTCTGGGTGGGGACCACGAGCGTGCCGTCCGGGGCGAGCGCGTCGAGCAGTCCCCGGACCACCGCGACGGGGCCCCCGCAGACCCAGCCGAGGGAGCTCAGGGAGGAGTGGACGAGGAGGATCTCACCCGGTTGTACGCCGAGTGCGCGCAGCTGTGCGGCCATGGTGCCGCGGGTGACGAGAGGGCCGGTCGGAGGGGGTGTGGACATGTTTGGCGAGTGTTCCCCAAGGGACCGGGCCGCGCCACCCGTTCGATCGACAGCAGACCGTCGTCGCAGGTCGGATTAGGTGAACCTAAGTGATGCAGGGCACCGGAGCCCGGTTCGGACACGGCTTGCCTGCCCCTGAGGAATTACGCAACAATGGCGTTGTGAAAAACGTCGGTGAGGCTCGGGAGACCCCCACGGGGACCCCTCAGGAGGAGCTCGCGACCGGAGAGCGCTCGACGCGCAACCGGGTCGCGCGGTCCATCCTGGACCACGGGCCCTCGACCGTCACCGAACTCGCCGGGCGGCTCGGACTCACCCCGGCGGCCGTGCGCCGCCACCTCGACGCCCTCGTCGCCGACGGCGTCGCGGAACCCCGCGAGCAGCGGGTGTACGGCGCCCGGACGCGCGGGCGCCCCGCCAAGGTCTTCGCCCTGACGGACTGCGGCCGGGACGCCTTCGACCAGTCGTACGACGCGCTCGCCGCGGACGCCCTGCGCTGGATCCAGGAGCGGTTCGGCGGGGACGAGGCGGTCGTCGCCTTCGCGCGCGCCAGGATCGCCGAGCAGGCCGCCGCCTACCGTACGGCGATCGAGGCCGCCGCCCCCGAGGAGCGCACCGAAGCGCTGGCCAAGGCCCTGAGCGCGGACGGGTACGCTGCTACGGCGCGCAGCGCCCCCCTCCCGCGAAAAGGTGAGCAGCTCTGCCAGCACCACTGCCCGGTGGCCCATGTCGCGGAGAAGTTCCCGCAGCTGTGCGAGGCGGAGACCGAGATCTTCTCCCAGCTGCTCGGCACGCACGTCCAGCGGCTGGCGACCATCGCGCACGGCGACGGCGTCTGCACGACGTTCATCCCCAAGATTTCCCACACCACCCACAACGCATCTGCAAGCACGGCCGGGAGGAACCCCGCATGACGCTCCCCACGGAGACTGCCCACCCCGAGCTCGAGGGCCTGGGCAAGTACGAGTACGGCTGGGCCGACTCCGACACAGCCGGTGCCTCTGCCAAGCGCGGTATCAACGACGACGTCGTCCGGGACATCTCCGCCAAGAAGAGCGAGCCGGAGTGGATGACCAAGCTCCGTCTCAAGGGGCTGCGCCTCTTCGAGAAGAAGCCCATGCCCAACTGGGGCTCGGACCTCTCGGGGATCGACTTCGACAACATCAAGTACTTCGTGCGCTCCACGGAGAAGCAGGCGGAGTCCTGGGAGGACCTGCCCGACGACATCAAGAACACGTACGACAAGCTCGGCATCCCCGAGGCGGAGAAGCAGCGCCTCGTCGCCGGTGTCGCGGCCCAGTACGAGTCCGAGGTCGTCTACCACCAGATCAACGAGGAGCTGGAGTCGCAGGGTGTCATCTTCATGGACACCGACACGGCCCTCAAGGAGCACCCGGAGCTCTTCAAGGAGTACTTCGGCACCGTCATCCCGGTCGGCGACAACAAGTTCGCGTCGCTGAACAGCGCGGTGTGGTCCGGCGGCTCCTTCATCTACGTGCCGCCGGGCGTGCACGTGGAGATCCCGCTCCAGGCGTACTTCCGTATCAACACGGAGAACATGGGCCAGTTCGAGCGGACCCTGATCATCGTCGACGAGGGTGCCTACGTGCACTACGTCGAGGGCTGTACGGCCCCGATCTACAAGTCGGACTCGCTGCACAGCGCCGTGGTCGAGATCATCGTCAAGAAGAACGCCCGCTGCCGTTACACGACCATCCAGAACTGGTCGAACAACGTCTACAACCTGGTCACCAAGCGCGCCGTGGCGTACGAGGGCGCGACCATGGAGTGGATCGACGGCAACATCGGTTCCAAGGTCACCATGAAGTACCCGGCCGTCTACCTGATGGGCGAGCACGCCAAGGGCGAGACCCTGTCCATCGCCTTCGCGGGTGAGGGCCAGCACCAGGACGCCGGCTCCAAGATGGTCCACATGGCGCCGAACACCTCCTCCAACATCGTCTCCAAGTCGGTGGCGCGCGGCGGCGGCCGCACCTCCTACCGGGGTCTGGTCGAGATCGGCGAGGGCGCCCACGGCTCCAAGTCGAACGTGCTGTGCGACGCGCTGCTCGTCGACACGATCTCCCGCTCCGACACCTACCCCTACGTGGACGTCCGCGAGGACGACGTGTCCATGGGGCACGAGGCGACCGTCTCCAAGGTCAGCGACGACCAGCTCTTCTACCTGATGAGCCGTGGCATGACCGAGTTCGAGGCGATGGCGATGATCGTGCGCGGCTTCGTCGAGCCGATCGCGAAGGAACTCCCCATGGAGTACGCGCTCGAACTCAACCGGCTGATCGAGCTGCAGATGGAAGGCGCGGTCGGCTGAGACCGCCGCCCGACGCAGCCAGCGAACACTGACGCAGGAAAGAGAGCAGACCGACAGCCATGGCTGAGGCTACGAATATCCCGGTGGGGTCCACCACCGCCGGCCAGATCGCGGTGGCCGCCGAGTCGACCGTCGCCACGCGCATGAGCGCGCCGCCGTCCTTCGACGTGTCGGACTTCCCGGTCCCGCACGGCCGGGAGGAGGAGTGGCGGTTCACCCCGCTGGAGCGGCTGCGCGGCCTGCACGACGGCAGCGCCGTCGCGAGCGGCGAAGGCGTGAAGGTCGACATCCAGGCCCCCGAGGGCGTCACGGTCGAGACCGTCGGCCGCGACGACGCCCGCGTCGGCAGGGCCGGCACCCCGGTGGACCGGATCGCCGCCCAGGCGTACTCGGCGTTCGAGAAGGCCGGCGTGGTCTCCGTCCCCAGGGAGACGGTGCTCACCGAGCCGATCCGCATCTCCGTGCACGGCCAGGGCGGGGTCGCCTACGGCCACCAGGTCATCGAACTGGGAGCCTTCGCCGAGGCCGTCGTCGTCATCGACCACACCGGTGACGCGGTGCTCGCCGCCAACGTCGACTACCTCCTGGGCGACGGCGCCAAGCTGACCGTCGTCTCGGTGCAGGACTGGGACGACAAGGCCGTGCACGTGGCCCAGCACAACGCGCTGATCGGCCGGGACGCCACCTTCAAGTCGTTCGTGGTCACCTTCGGCGGCGACCTCGTGCGCCTCCACCCGCGCGTCGCCTACGCCGGTCCCGGCGGCGAGGCCGAGCTCTTCGGCCTGTACTTCACGGACGCGGGCCAGCACCAGGAGCACCGCCTCCTCGTCGACCACAACACCCCGCACTGCAAGTCCAACGTCGCCTACAAGGGCGCGCTCCAGGGCGAGGGCGCACACGCGGTGTGGATCGGTGACGTGCTCATCGAGGCCAAGGCCGAGGGCACCGACACCTACGAGATGAACCGCAACCTGGTCCTGACCGACGGCGCCCGCGTCGACTCGGTGCCCAACCTGGAGATCGAGACCGGTGAGATCGTCGGCGCCGGCCACGCCTCCGCCACCGGCCGTTTCGACGACGAGCAGCTCTTCTACCTGATGGCCCGCGGCATCCCCGCCGACGAAGCGCGCCGCCTGGTGGTCCGTGGCTTCTTCGCCGAACTCGTCCAGCAGATCGGCGTCCCCGACCTCCAGGAACGCCTCCTCGTCAGGATCGACGAGGAGCTGGAGGCGTCGGTCTGATGACTGCCCCGTCGACGTTCCGACGCGCCTGCGGGCTGAGCGAGCTGGAGGAGGACACCCCGAAACGGGTGGAACTCGACGGCACGCCGGTCTCGGTCGTGAAGACCGGGGGAGAGGTGTTCGCGATCAACGACATCTGCTCGCACGCGAACGTCTCGCTCTCCGAGGGCGAGGTGGAGGACTGTCAGATCGAGTGCTGGCTGCACGGCTCCGCGTTCGACCTCCGCACCGGCAAACCGTCCGGCCTGCCCGCGACGCGCCCCGTCCCCGTATACCCCGTACAGATCGAAGGGGACGATGTGCTCGTCTCCGTCACCCAGGAGTCCTGAGGCACCCATGGCAACGCTTGAAATCCGAGACCTGCACGTCACCGTCGAGGCCGACAACGCCACGAAGGAGATCCTCAAGGGCGTCGACCTCACCGTGAAGCAGGGCGAGACGCACGCCATCATGGGCCCCAACGGCTCGGGCAAGTCGACTCTCGCCTACTCGCTCGCGGGTCACCCCAAGTACACGATCACCAGCGGCACCGTGCTGCTCGACGGCGAGGACGTCCTGGAGATGTCCGTCGACGAGCGCGCCCGCGCGGGCCTGTTCCTGGCGATGCAGTACCCGGTCGAGATCCCCGGCGTCTCGGTCTCCAACTTCCTGCGCACCTCCGCCACCGCCATCCGCGGCGAGGCCCCCAAGCTGCGCACCTGGGTGAAGGAGGTCAAGGAGACCATGCAGCGCCTCCACATGGACCCCGCCTTCGCCGAGCGCAACGTCAACGAGGGCTTCTCCGGCGGTGAGAAGAAGCGCCACGAGATCCTCCAGCTGGAACTGCTCAAGCCGAAGATCGCGATCCTCGACGAGACGGACTCCGGTCTGGACGTCGACGCGCTGCGCATCGTCTCCGAGGGCGTCAACCGCGTCCGTGAGTCCGGCGAGGTCGGCACCCTGCTGATCACGCACTACACGCGCATCCTGCGCTACATCAAGCCCGACCACGTCCACGTCTTCGCGGACGGCCGGATCGCCGAGTCCGGCGGTCCCGAGCTGGCCGACAAGCTGGAGAACGAGGGCTACGAGTCATACGTGAAGGGTGGCGCATCCGCGTGACACAGCTGCCGGGCCTCCTCGACACCGAGGCGATCCGCAAGGACTTCCCCATCCTGGACCGCCAGGTCCACGACGGTAAGAAGCTGGTGTACCTGGACAACGCGGCGACCTCGCAGAAGCCGCGCCAGGTGCTGGACGCTCTCAGTGACTACTACGAGCGCTACAACGCCAACGTCCACCGCGGTGTGCATGTGCTCGCCGAGGAGGCCACGGCGCTGTACGAGGGCGCGCGCGACAAGGTCGCCGCGTTCGTCAACGCCCCGAGCCGCGACGAGGTGATCTTCACCAAGAACGCCTCGGAGTCGCTCAACCTCGTGGCCAACATGCTCGGCTGGGCCGACGAGCCCTACCGGGTCGACCACGAGACCGAGATCGTCATCACCGAGATGGAGCACCACTCCAACATCGTGCCGTGGCAGCTGCTCGCGCAGCGCACGGGCGCGAAGCTGCGGTGGTTCGGCCTCACCGACGACGGCCGGCTCGACCTCTCCAACATCGACGAGGTCATCACGGAGAAGACGAAGATCGTCTCCTTCGTCCTCGTGTCCAACATCCTCGGCACCGTCAACCCGGTCGAGGCGATAGTGCGCCGCGCGCAGGAGGTCGGCGCGCTGGTCTGCATCGACGCCTCGCAGGCCGCGCCGCACATGCCGCTGGACGTCCAGGCCCTCCAGGCCGACTTCGTCGCCTTCACCGGTCACAAGATGTGCGGCCCGACGGGCATCGGCGTCCTGTGGGGCCGGCAGGAACTGCTGGAGGACCTCCCGCCGTTCCTGGGCGGCGGCGAGATGATCGAGACGGTGTCGATGCACTCGTCGACGTACGCTCCCGCCCCGCACAAGTTCGAGGCGGGCACGCCGCCGATCGCGCAGGCGGTCGGTCTCGGCGCGGCGATCGACTACCTCGACGCGATCGGCATGGACAAGATCCTCGCTCACGAGCACGCGCTCACCGAGTACGCGGTGCGCAGGCTCGCGGAGGTCCCCGACCTGCGGATCATCGGCCCGACCACGGCCGAGGACCGGGGTGCGGCGATCTCCTTCACGCTCGGCGACATCCACCCGCACGACGTGGGCCAGGTCCTCGACGAGCAGGGCATCGCGGTCAGGGTCGGCCACCACTGCGCCCGCCCCGTGTGCCTGCGGTACGGAATTCCTGCGACCACGCGAGCGTCGTTCTACCTGTACTCCACGCCGGCGGAGATCGACGCGCTGGTCGACGGCCTGGAGCACGTACGGAACTTCTTCGGCTGACGGACGGGACGACGATCACATGAAGCTGGATTCGATGTACCAGGAAGTCATCCTGGACCACTACAAGCACCCGCACGGGCGTGGTCTGAGGGACGGCGACGCCGAGGTGCACCATGTGAACCCGACGTGCGGCGACGAGATCACCCTGCGTGTGAAGTACGACGGCACGACGATCGAGGACGTCTCCTACGAGGGGCAGGGCTGTTCCATCAGCCAGGCATCCGCCTCCGTACTGAACGAACTCCTCGTCGGCAAGGACCTGGCGGACGCGCAGAAGGTCCAGGAGACCTTCCTGGAGCTGATGCAGTCCAAGGGCCGGATCGAGCCCGACGACGCGATGGAGGAGGTGCTGGAGGACGCGGTCGCGTTCGCCGGTGTCTCCAAGTACCCGGCGCGGGTGAAGTGCGCCCTCCTGAGCTGGATGGCGTGGAAGGACGCGACGGCCCAGGCCCTGGGCGGAGCCGAAGCCGAAAGGAAGACGGCATGAGCGAGACCGTTGAGATGAAGCCGGCCTCGGAGGAGGAACTCCGCGAGGCGCTGTACGACGTCGTCGACCCCGAACTGGGCATCGACGTCGTCAACCTCGGCCTGATCTACGGCATCCACGTCGACGACGCGAACATCGCGACGATCGACATGACCCTGACCTCGGCGGCCTGCCCGCTGACCGACGTCATCGAGGACCAGGCCAAGTCCGCCACGGACGGCCTCGTCAGCGAACTGCGCATCAACTGGGTGTGGATGCCGCCGTGGGGCCCCGACAAGATCACGGACGACGGTCGCGAGCAGCTGCGCGCGCTCGGGTTCAACGTCTGACACCCACCGGCACGGAGAAGGGGGGGGGGGGGTTCTTCCGGGGCCACGCCCGCCCTCGTTGGTAGGGTCAGGAGGCCCCCCCCCCCAACACGAAAACCAAAACTCACGAGGAAGG
>NZ_JBWKDW010000012.1:166697-250431 GCF_056435735.1 Streptomyces sp. NPDC043878 | reverse complement strand
ACCGACCCCGACCACCTCATCAGCACGCTTCGACACGGTCTCCGCCAGATCCAGTACCGCACCAACCTCATCGACGGATGCCTCGCCGAAACCGGCTTCACGACATCACGGCGACAACGTCAGTAACTGTTGACAACACCGGCGGACGAGCGCGAACGTCTGCGCACCAGCAACGCAGGTGGGACGCGCAGCGGCCAAGGGCAGTACTCCCTCCCAGTTACTTGGGGACGAAGCGGTCTCGGGCCGTCTCTGGGCCGTCGGAGGGCGGCCCACAGTGGCCGACAACGACCAACGACAACCACAACCGTGCAGCTCTGCGGCAGGGCGCGGGACGATGCCGCACCCCGCCGAGCAGGGGGATCAATACGAGCGCTACTGAGCAGCGTGAGGTGATCGCGTGCGCCGTCCGTCGGACGCACGCGCCCCCTTGTTGACCCGCGCTTTACCTGCCACTCTGATAGTCCCCCCACTTGTGAATTTGTGAATTCACGAACTAAGTGGGTTCTCAAGGAGGTGGCTCCATCCCATGCTCGTCCGCGACGCCATGAGCACGGTGGTCCTCACCATCGGCCCCGCCCACACCCTCCGCCAGGCCGCAGCCCTGATGTCCGCCCGCCGCGTCGGCGCGGCCGTGGTCCTCGACCCCGACGCCGGCGGCGTCGGCATCCTCACCGAACGCGACATCCTCAACTCCGTGGCCCTCGGCCAGAGCCCGGACGCCGAGCGAACCCAGGACCACACCACCAACGACGTGGTGTTCGCCGCCCCCGCCTGGACCCTGGAGGAGGCGGCCGGCGCGATGGCGCACGGCGGTTTCCGCCACCTCATCGTCCTCGACGGCGGCGATCCCGTCGGCATCGTCTCGGTCCGCGACATCATCCGCTGCTGGGCCCCCCTGCGGCACCGGGTCCCCGCCTGAACACCCCGGGCACGCCGATGGGCCGGCCCCCGAAGGGACCGGCCCACCTCCCACGACAAGCGGTCCAGTGCTGGTGTCAGCCGCTCAGGGCCTGGACCGCGGCCTCCAGCCGCTGGCCGAGGTCTCCGTCCGCCTGACGGAAGTTGTTGATCGCGCGCTCGGCGATGTCGTCGCGCGAGACCTTGGCGATGAAGCCGGACAGGTTGCCGACGAGACGGGTCTTCTCGTCCTCGGGCATCAGACGGTAGAGGTTGCCCGCCTGCACGAAGTCGTTGTCCTCGGCATGCACCGACGCCTCGTGGTTGCCGGTCGCCGCGAAGAGGCAGCCCTGGAGCATCTTGTCCGGGGACGGGGCCGATGCCCGGCACGAAGTGGGTAGGGCTGAAGACCGACTGCTCGACCTCGGCGAAGAAGTTCCGCGGGTTGCGGTTGAGCTCCAGCCTGCCGATCTCGACCGGCGGGTAGTCCTCGTGCGGCCGCACCTTGGTGAGGTCGAACGGGTTGAACTGACCCAGAAGACCTCACCGGCCTCGTTGTTCCACCGGTAGGTGTGCGAGCCGTAGGGCCGGCCCTGCACCCCGACCAAAGTCCAGCTCGATCCAATAATAGACTTAATCTAAGTCAAGTTGAGCTCCAAAGTCACACCTATTCGGATTCTGGTCCTCCTCTGTTAGGCTGAGGCCATGAGTGACCTTCTGGAACGGCTGCGCGGACGCGGATGGCGTATGACCGCGCAGCGACGTGTCGTGGCCGAGGTCCTCGACGGCGAGCACGTGCACCTGACGGCCGACGAGGTCCATTCGAGGGCGGTCGTCAGGCTGCCCGAGATCTCCCGGGCGACCGTCTACAACACGCTGGGCGAACTGGTCTCCCTCGGTGAGGTCCTCGAGGTCGCCACCGACAAGCGCGCCAAGCGGTACGACCCGAACGCCCACCAGCCCCACCACCACCTGGTGTGCGCCCGGTGCGGAGCGATCCGTGACGTCCACCCCACGGGCAACCCGTTGTCCGACCTTCCGGACTCCGAGCGCTTCGGCTTCACGGTGTCGGACGTCGAGGTGACGTACCGCGGGGTGTGCCCCAACTGCGCGGCCGCGTAAGCCCGCAGCACCACACAGACGACCGCGACGAAGCCCCGGCATCAACGTCCTGATGCCGGGGCTTCGTGCTGCGCGGTGCGTGATGCACGGTGCGCGGTGCGCCAAGCGCGGTGCGTGGTGCGTGGTGCGTGGTGCGTGGTGCGTGGTGCGTGCTCCCGCTTCCGATCCCGGGCGGGCCCACACGGCGGCGAGTTCGGCCTCCCGGCCCACGAACCGGATGCCACGAGCCCAGTCGCCCCGCGGACGCGACACCCGCAGACGCGCGAGACACCGACAACGCACCGAGGGCCGGAACCCTTTCGGATTCCGGCCCTCGGCCTTCAGTAGCGGGGACAGGATTTGAACCTGCGACCTCTGGGTTATGAGCCCAGCGAGCTACCGAGCTGCTCCACCCCGCGTCGATGAATGCAACGTTACGTCAAGGATGCCGGGAGAAGCAAATCGCTTCCCGCGCAGGTCAGCGACGGCGTCAGCGACGGCGTCAGCGGGCGGGCCCGGACGGGCTCCATCCGTCCGGGCCGCCGCGGGCGCCTCAGGCCGACAGTTCCTGCCGCAGCGCGTCCCGCAGCCGGGCCGCCCGCTCCGATACCTCCGCCGGGCCCAGCGTCACCGCCCGGTCCGCCCACTTCTGTCCCTCGGCCAGCTCGCCGCGACGCGCGTAGACAAGGGCGAGCCGGAGCGCCGCCCGCCCGTGCCCCGCGTCGGCCGCGCGCGTCCACCAGACGGCCGCCTCGGGCTCGCTGCCCTCCCGCGCCAGCAGCAGCCCGAGATTGAACGCGCCGTTGCGGGATCCCGCCTCGGCCGCCTCCCGGTACCAGCGCGCCGCCTCCACGATGTCGCCCCGGGCCGCGGCGAGCATCCCGACCCGCACCTGTGCGCGCCGGTGCCCCTGGGTCGCGGCCCGCTCGTACCACTCCTCGCACTCGCTCTTCTCGTGCACGGACTCGCCCAGCTCGTGCTCGGGCACCGGCGGGCGCCGCGCGTCGAGCACGGTCGCCAGCCGGTACGCGGCCTCGGGGCTGCCCCCGCCCGCCGCGCACCGCAGATGCCGTTCCGCCTCCAGCTCGTCCCCGTCCCGCAGCCGCGCCATGCCGACCTGGAGCGCCGCCTCGGTGTGACCGGCGGCCGCGGCCCGTTCGTACCAGCGCAGCGCCGGCCGCTCCTCGCCGCGTCCGGCGTGCAGGATGCCGAGGTTGAAGGCGGCGTCCACGCTCCCCGCCTCGGCCGCCTTGGAGAACCACGGCTCGGCGCCCGCGGTGTCCCCGCCCTGGAGCAGCAGGATCGCCAGCGCGTTCGCCGCCTCCCGGTGCCCGGCGTAGGCCGCGCGCCGGTACCACTGCTCGGCCTGTGCGGTGCGCCCCTGCTCGGCGCAGAGCAGGCCGAGGTTGTACGCGCCGTTCACGTCGCCCGCGTCCAACGCCGCCCGGTACCACCGCTCGGCGGTCTGCGGCTCGCCCCGCTCGGCGTGCAGCGCGCCCAGCGCGTTGGCCGCGTTGCCGTCGCCGTCCTGGGCGGCGCGCAGCCACCACACGGCGGCGCTCTCGGTGTCGCCCGCGTCCCGCAGCAGGAAGCCCAGCGCGCACGCGGCCCGCGCCTCTCCGTCCTTGGCGGACGTCAGATACCAGCGCCCGGCCTCCTTGAGCGCGCCGCGCCGCTCCAGGATCGCGCCGAGGTGCAGCGCGGCCCGCCGGTGGCCGCGCGCGGCGGCCTGCCGGTACCACTGCTCGGCCTCTTCCGCTCCCTCGGAGGCGGGGGCGACGTCGGCGTCGCGGCCCTCCTCGTGGGCGGCACGGCGGTCCAGGGCGCGCGCCAGCCGGTAGGCGGCCTCACGGTGTCCGCGCTCGGCGGCGGCCCGCATCCACCGCTCGGTCCCGGCGTCGCCCCGGTGTTCGAGCAGGTCGGCGAGCGCGTACGCGCCGAGCGCGTGTCCCTGTTCGGCGGACTGTCGCAGCCAGTACTCGGCGGCCGGCTCGTCCCCGCGCTCGCGGTGGTGCCGGCCCAGCGCGTGCGCGGCGGCCGCGGACCCCGCGACGGCGGCGATCCGCCACCAGCCCGCCGCCTCGTCCGCGTATCCACGCTGGTGGAGCAGGACGCCCAGGTTGTTGGCGGCCGCGCGGTCCCCCGCCGCGGTGGCAGCACGCAGGTGGGGCTCGGCTCCGTCGAGATCGCCACGGCGCAGCAACATGGCTCCGAGGACGCTCATCGCGTCGGCGTCGCCCGCTTCGGCGGCAAGCCGCTGCCGTACTTCTTCGGCCGCGTCCTCCGCCGCCTCACCGGCCTCGCCCGGTCCGGAAGGCTGCACAAATCGCCCTGTCTCGAACAGAGTTGCCTTGTCCCCCATAACGTCCATCGTCGCACCACCTGCAACCCGGGTACACCTGGTATACCGCAGCCAGTGAGGTCACTTCAGCGTTTTGTCGACTTGCCCACAGAGAGACAAGTCAAACACAATTCGCGCAACTCCCCACGGCGGCGCGGCCATCCGATCCCCCGGCACATGCGTTCGCACACCACGAAGGCCCGGATCCTTGGAGGATCCGGGCCTTCGCATTCAGTAGCGGGGACAGGATTTGAACCTGCGACCTCTGGGTTATGAGCCCAGCGAGCTACCGAGCTGCTCCACCCCGCGCCGTTGTGTGTCAACCGTACCACGGCGCGGAGGGGGGCTTGATCGCCTACCGCGTCACCCGCTGCCCGGACTGCCGCTCGGGCTGTTACCCGGGCTGGGGCTGTTGCTCGGGCTGGGGCTGCTGCCGGCCTTGCTGCCGCCGGCGCTGTTCTTGGCGGCCTTGTCGGCCTTGCTCTGCGCGTCCTCGGCCCGCTTCAGCGCCGCCTCGAGATCCTTCTGGGCCGCCGCGTACGCCTCCCAGTCGGGCTTCTTGAGCGCCTCCTGGCCGGCGTCGAAGGCCTTCTGGGCGTCGTCCAACGCCTGCTGGACCGTGGGGTTGTTGGAGGCCGGCGGCGGGTTGGTGGTGGTGTCACCCGGTGGCTGGGTGGTCGCACCCGGGGCGCCGAACACCTTGTTGAGGGCCTCGTCGAGGGTGTCCTCGAAGGCGGTGGCACCGCCGTAGGTCACCAACACCTTCCGCAGCAGCGGGTACTTGAGTCCACCACCGCGTACGTAGACCGGCTCCACGTAGAGCAGCCCCCCGTCGAGCGGGACCGTCAGCAGGTTGCCGTACTCGACGTCGGAGTCGCCGCCCTGGAGCAGTTTGATGGCGGCGGCGATCCGTTGTTCGGAGTTGAAGGTGCTCTGGACCTGTTTGGGTCCGTTGACCGTCGTGTTGGTCGGCAGTTTCAGGATTCTGATCTTGCCGTAGTCGGGTGCGCCCGCCTCGGCGTCGACCGACATGAACGCGCTGAGGTTGTCACGGCCGTTGGGCGTGAACGTCGTCGTCAGCGAGAAGGCCTGCGCCGCCTGGTCGGGCATCTTCATGCTCAGGTAGTACGGCGGCACCGCGTTGCCCGACTTGGTGGCCGGGTCGTCGGGGACCTGCCACACCTCGCTGCCGCTGAGGAACGTCGTGGCGTCCTTCACGTGGTAGCGGGTGAGCAGCTCGCGCTGGACCTTGAACAGGTCCTGCGGGTACCGGAGATGGGCCATCAGCGAGCCCGAGATGTCGCTCCTGGGCTCCACCGTGCCGGGGAACGCCTTCATCCAGGTCTTGAGGACCGGGTCCTTGGTGTCCCACTGGTAGAGCTTCACGGCGCCGGTGTACGCGTCGACGGTCGCCTTCACCGAGTTGCGGATGTAGTTGACCTGGTTCTGCTGGGCGACCACCGTGCGGCTGTTGTTGGTCGCCGTCAGCGAGTCGGCCGTCGTGTCGCCGAGCGTCGTACGGGAGGCGTACGGGTAACCGTTGGTCGTGGTGTACGCGTCGACGATCCACTGGATCTTGTTGTCGACGACCGCCGGGTAGGCGTCGCCGTCGATGGTCAGCCAGGGGGCGACCGCCTCGACGCGCTCCTTCGGCGTTCGGTTGTACAGAATCCGCGAACCCTCGCCGATCGCCCCGGAGTACAGGATCTGCGGCTCGCTGAACGCCACCGCGTAGGCGGCCCGGTTGATCGGGCTGGAGAGGTTGACCCCGCTGGTGCCCTGGTAGCTGGTGGTCTTCTCGCCGTTGTCGTCGGAGTAGTCGATCTCCTTCTGGGGGCCGCCGACGATCGAGTACGTGCTGGTCTTCTCGCCGTAGTAGATCCGCTGCTGGTACTCCCCGAGGTCGCCCTTGGAGGGCAGGTCGGACTCGGTGAAGACCGGGCGGCCCTCGGAGTCGGCCTCGGTGCCCTTGGCGGCGACCACGCCGTAGCCGTGGGTGTAGCGGAAGTGGTCGTTGATCCAGTTGTTCTTCGGAATGCCGTTGAGGTTCAGCTCACGCAGACCGATGACCGTGTCCTGGTCCTTGCCGTCCTTGCTGTACCGGTCGACGTCCAGGTTGGTCGGGAACGCGTAGTAGTTCCGGATCTGCTGGAGCTGCTGGAACGTCGGCGAGACGACGTTCGGGTCCATGATGCGGATGCTCGCCGTGGTGTCGACGTCGTCGCGCAGCTTGGTCTTGTCCGTGGTCGTGCTCTTGCCCGAGTACTCGGTGACCTTCGCGCCGTCGATGCCGTACGCCTCGCGCGTCGCCTTGAGGTTCTTCTCGACGTACGGCGCTTCCTTGGCCTGCTCGTTCGGCTGGACCTGGAACTTCTGCACGATCGCCGGGTACAGGCCGCCGATGAGGATCGCGGACAGCACCATCAGACCGAAGCCGATCACGGGCAGCTGCCAGGTGCGCCGCCACAGCGTGGCGAAGAACAGCACGGCGCAGATGACGGCGATGCAGAACAGGATCGTCTTGGCCGGCAGATAGGCGTTGGCGTCGACGTACCGCAGGCCCGTCCAGTTGTCGGTGGCCTTGAAGTCGCTCGACTTGACGGCGAGGCCGTACCGGTCGAGCCAGTACGCGACCGCCTTCAGCGTGACGAAGACACCCAGCAGCACCGACAGGTGTCCGGTCGCCGCGGCCGTGGCGCGCGCGCCCGGACTGGTGACCCGCAGCCCGCCGTACAGGTAGTGGGTGAGCGCGGCGGCGATCAGGGAGAGGATCGCGGCCGCGAAGCCGAAGCCCAGCAGGAACCGGTACCAGGGCAGGTCGAAGGCGTAGAAGGACACGTCGAGGTGGAACTGCGGGTCCTTCTGGCCGAAGGACACACCGTTGACCCACATCAGCCAGGTCCGCCACTGGCCCGACGCCGAGGCACCGGCGATCAGACCCACCAGCGCGGTGATCCCGAACAGCAGCCATCTCTTGTACGGCGCGATGCCCATCCGGTACCGGTCGAGGCTCTGCTGCTCCATCGACATGGCGCTCAGCGGCGGGCGCAGCCGGTGCGCCAGCCAGATGTTGAAGCCGACCGCGAGGGCCATCAGCAGACCGAAGACGAAGAAGAGCCCGATCTTGGTCCACAGAGTGGTGGTGAACACGGACGAGTAGTGCACCGACCGGTACCAGAGCCAGTCCGTCCAGAACCCCGCGAACATGGTGAACGCCATGCCGAGGACGGCAAGCACTCCCAGTGTCATCAACAGGGTCCGGACACGCCGGGACGGGCGGCCCACTCTCATTCGCGGCCCTGTCGGGCCTCCGCCGCGGTCCGGCATCTGGAAAGCCAAGGTGCGCACCCCAAGAAGTTCGCTGTCGGTCCGTCAGGCCCCAGTCCTCGCGGGCCGTCGGAGGGCCCCGTGATCGTAGGCCCACACCTATGCAACTTACTCACGCTTTACTCGGTTCCCGATTCCGGCCATGAACGAGGCAGGATTGTGACCATGTCCAACACTCCCATGGCGGCGAACCCGCTCACCCGGGCCGTACTCGAGATCGACGAGTACGCCTCCGGCCTGGGCTGGGATCAGCCCGCCCGCCTCTTCGCCCTCGTAGACACCGCGCGGCTGCGCACCCAGGAACCCGCCCTAGCGGCCCAGCTCGGCCTTCAGGACCAGCCGGCGGCCGCCGCCCTCACCCCGATCGAGCAGGAGGAGATCCCGGCCGGCAAGGCGCTGGACGAGTTCCTCGCCACGATCGCCTGGCCCGACGCGGTGGCCGGCTGCGCGCTCACCGTGGAGCGCCTGATGCTGCCGCCGTCGGCCGAAGCGTCCGTCCCGGACGGGCTGAACGAGAAGAAGCTCGCCCAGTGGGTGGCCGAGCACCCGGACCGTCAGGAGGTCCGGATGACGGTCGCGGTGCTGCGCGACGGTACCCGCGACTCGGCCCTGCGCCTGCGCGAGAAGGACACCCCGACGGAGGTCCTCACCGGTGGCGCGCTGGTGCCGGGCCTGGCCGAGGCGCTGTCGGCGACGTTCGAGGACTAAATGTTCGGTCACGTGTGGACCAGGCCGGGCTCGCGGGGTCCGGCTAGCCGCACTTCGGCAGGTCGGCGGTGTCGCCGCCGCGGATGTCCTTGAGGGCCTTCAGCGCGTCGCTGATGGTGTTCACCTTGACCAGGGTGAGTCCCCCGGGGGTGTCCTTGGCGGCGGCCGAGCAGTTGTCGGCGGGGGTCAGGAAGTACCGGGCGCCCTTGTTGCGGGCGCCGACGGTCTTCAGGGCGATGCCGCCGATCGGCCCGACCTTGCCGTCGTCGTCGATCGTGCCGGTGCCCGCGACGAACCTGCCGCCGGTCAGATCGCCGGGCGTCAGCTTGTCGTAGATGCCGAGCGCGAACATCAGTCCGGCGCTCGGCCCGCCGACGTCGGCCAGCTTGATGTCGATTGTGAACGGGAACGTGTGGTCGGTGCCCGCCGAGATCCCGACGATGGCACGCTTCTCGTGCGCGTCGTCGGAGGTCGCGGTGGTGATCGTGACGTCCTGGGTCCTGGTGGCCGTCTTGTGGTCCTTCTCCGCGGCGGCCTGCTCCTTGGCGGGCACGACCGTGAAGACGACCTTCTGGCCGGGCTTGTGCTTGGTCACCAGGTCGGCGACGTCGGTCGGCTCCTTGATCGCCGTACCGTCGACGGCCTTGATCACGTCACCGGCGTGCAGCCGGCCCTCGGCGGGCGATCCCTTGACGACCGTCGAGACGATCACCCAGGACCGCACCGGGATCTTCAGCTCCTTCAGGGCGGCCACCTTCGCGCTCTCCTGGGACTGGCTGAACTCCTCGGCGTTCTCCTGGGTGGACTGCTCCTCGGTCTTGCCGTCCGGGTAGAGCGTGTCGTGCGGAACGACCTTGCTGTCGTGCGCGAGCCAGCCGTAGACCGCCTCGACGAGGTTCATCCGGTAGTCGGCGCTGGTGACCCGGACGGTGGTCATGTTGAGGTGCCCGCTCGCCGCGTAGGTCTTGCGTCCGGAGATCTGCAGGACCGGCTCGCCGGCGTGGTCACCCAGGGTGTTCACCGTCGGCCCGGGGGACATCTCCGCGTAGGGCACGGTGATGAACACTCCGGCGCACAGAAGTGCGATCAGTACCAGGGTGGAGGCGAGCATCGTCGCGGTGCGGCGTGGCATGGCACGACAGTACGGGACGTCGCTGTCAGCGCACCGTCAGGGCCGCCCGGTCAGGTGCCGGTGTGCGACTTCTCCATGGCCTCGCGGAAACGGGCGTACCCGGCGAGCTCGGGCCCGTCGCCACGCACCCGGTGCGTCCGGTTGGCCCAACCGCCCCACAGGCCCGCGCCGATCGCGGCCGCGAACGGAATCAGCAGCCAGGCGAGTGCCGCCATGCCGACCTCCCATCCCCGAGTGAACCACCGCAACTGACTGATCAGCAGATTAACCATCCGCACGCACAACGCTCACGGCAGGGGTCCGGTTACGCAACCGGAGGGGTGACCCGCGCGCAGTCAGCAGGCGCCGACCCACTCCTCGGTGCCGTCGGAGAACTTCTGGTGCTTCCAGATGGGCACCTCGTGCTTGAGGTCGTCGATCAGCTTCCGGCAGGCCTCGAACGCCTCTCCCCGGTGCGGACACGACACGCCGACGACCACGGCCAGGTCCCCGACCTTCAGGTCACCTACGCGATGTACGGCCGCCAGCGCGCGCACCGGGTACTCCGCGACGACCTTCTCGGCGATCCGCCGCATCTCGGCCTCGGCGCTGGGATGGCACGAGTAGCCGAGCTCGTCCACGTCGGCTCCGCCGTCGTGGTTGCGCACGGTCCCCACGAACAGGGCGGTCCCGCCGGCGGCGTCGTCCCCGACGGCCCGGAACACCTCGTCCAGGGACAGCGGCGTCTCCCGGACACCGAGCAGCTTGATGGGGTCCTGCGCGCCCTGCTCACCCGGATGGTCGTTGGTAGGTGCCATGCCCCCATCGTGCCGCACACCAGGAACCACAGGAAATACGACGCTGCCCCGGCGGTTTCCCTCCCAGCCCGCCCGTTTGAGGACGAGGCCCTCCGGGCCGAAGCGGGGGTCTGGGGCGGCAGCCCCCAGGGACGGGACGGGAAGGGGCGGCGGGGGCGAAACCCCGCCCCCGGGCACCACGCCCCCTCCGCCCCGCCGCGCGCGCTCCCTCCGCCCCGCCGCGCGCGCTCCCTCCGCCCCGCCGGCGTCGGCGCCCCCGCCCCGCCGCCCGAGCCCCCGCCCGAGCCCCCGTCAGATCCGCCGCCGCGCCTTCCGCGCCCGCCGCACGACCGCAGCCGCTCCCAGCAGGGCGACCGTCGCCCCCGCCGCACCCGCTGCCGTCGCGTCCTTCCGCCCCAGCCGCCGCCCGACCACCGTGTGCCTGCCGGAGACCTCCTCCAGCAACTCCGCGAGCACTTCCTCGTTGGTCCACTGCGGCCGCCACCCGGCGTCATGGAGCCGGCTCCCGCTCACCACCCAGGGGTACATCGTGTACGCCAGGTCTCCCGCCGGAGACGGCGTGAGACCGATCCGGTGCAGCCGGGCCGCGGCCCCCAGCGCGACGGCCGACGGCAGCTCCATCCGCCGGATGCCGCTGAGCTCCTCGACCTCCTCCTGCTCCAGCCAGCCGTCGCACCCGACGGCGAGTTCCCCGTCCGCCCTCTCCAGGACGGCGTACTCCAGCGCGCTGCACAGGTCCTCGACGTGGCAGAACTGCCAGGCCGGCCGCGACCCGGCCACCACAAGCAGGCGAGGCGACTCGAAGTACCTGGTCAGCGCGGTGTCGCTGCCGCCGCCCACGAGGACCCCGGGGCGTACGACGGTGACGTTGAGCCCGGGGTGCGCCCGCGGTGCCCTGCGCGCGAGCCGCTCGATCTCCAGGAGGTCCCCGACACCGGTGGCCTCCGCCGTGGCCCGCAGTTCGGCGTCCTCCGACAGCGGCAGTTCGTTGTCGGGCAGCGCCCCGTAGACCATCGCGGAGGTGCACAGCACCACCCGGTGCACCCCGGCCGCCGCCGCGGCGGTCAGCACGGTCTGTGTCCCCCGTACGTTGTAGGCCGTTCGGGCGGCGGCGTCCGTCTCCAGGTCGAGGTCGAGCGCGAGATGGACCACCACGTCCGCCCCGCGCAGCTTCTCGGCGATGGCGGGGTCGCGCACGTCCAGGATGTGCCACTGGGCGGCCGCGCACTCGCCGCGCCGCTCGTCGATGGCGATGACCTGCTTGATCTCGTCCGACGCGGCGAGCCGCTCGGTGAGCAGCGCGCCGACGCCGGACGCGGCGCCGGTGACCGCGACGACGGGCCCGCGCGTGGCGGGAGTGGTTGACTGGTTTCGCGCTGCGCGAACCTGCGGATCTGGGGAACTCACCGGGCGTCTCCAGCGGTTGTCTTCAGTACGAGCGCGCGTGACGCGTACGTACCAGGTGGCATCCATCCTGCCGCAGGCCGAGAGTCGGCGGAGCACCGAGGCCCGAACCGCTCTCGGTGTCTACGCTGGGTGGTGTTGTCGGGCAGTCGCGCCGTCGGAGAGAACCGGCGGCCTTACCAGCCGAGGATTCCCGTGAGTGACACCCCATTCGGATTCGGCCTTCCGCCGGAGGAGCCGGACGACGGCGACGAGGGCAAGAAGAAGGACCAGCAGAGCGGTGGTGGTCAGGGACCGGCCAACCCGCTCGGTTTCGGCGGGCTGCCCGGTGCCGGAGGCCTCGGCGGCCCCGGCGCGGACAATCCGCTCGCCGCCATGTTCGGTTCGCTGAACCCCAACGACCTGGGCGCCGCCTTCCAGCAGCTCGGCCAGATGCTCTCCTACGAGGGCGGCCCGGTGAACTGGGACATGGCCAAGCAGATCGCCCGCCAGACCGTCTCCCAGGGCACCGCCGACGGCACGAAGGACGCGAGCGTCGGCCCCTCCGATCGCACCGCCGTCCAGGAGGCCGTCCGCCTGGCCGACCTGTGGCTGGACGACGCGACGTCGCTGCCGTCCGGCGCCGGCTCCGCGGTGGCGTGGAGCCGCGCGGAGTGGGTCGAGGCGACCCTTCCCGCGTGGAAGGAACTCGTCGACCCGGTCGCCGAGCGCGTCGGCAACGCCATGGGCGACGTCCTGCCGGAGGAGATGCAGGCCATGGCCGGCCCGCTGATCGGCATGATGCGCTCGATGGGCGGCGCGATGTTCGGCACGCAGATCGGCCAGGCCGTCGGCGTGCTGGCGGGCGAGGTCGTCGGTTCCAGCGACATCGGTCTGCCGCTCGGCCCGGCCGGCAAGGCGGCGCTGCTGCCGGTGAACATCGAGGCGTTCGGCAAGGACCTCGGCGTACCGCAGGAGGAGGTGCGGCTGTACCTCGCCCTGCGCGAGGCCGCCCACCAGCGACTCTTCGCACATGTGCCGTGGCTGCGCTCCCACCTGTTCGGGGCGGTCGAGGGCTACGCGCGCGGGATCAAGGTCGACACGGCCAAGCTGGAGGACGTGGTCGGTCAGTTCGACCCGCAGAACCCGGAGCAGTTGCAGGACGCCCTGCAGCAGGGCATGTTCCAGCCGGAGGACACGCCCGAGCAGAAGGCGTCCCTGGCCCGCCTGGAGACGGCTCTCGCGCTGGTCGAGGGCTGGGTGGACGCCGTGGTGCACGCGGCCGCGAAGCCGCGCCTGTCCTCCGCGGACGCGCTCCGCGAGACCCTGCGCCGGCGGCGCGCGACCGGCGGCCCGGCCGAGCAGACGTTCGCCACGCTGATCGGTCTCGAACTGCGCCCGCGCCGGCTGCGGGACGCCTCCCGGCTGTGGGCGTCCCTGACGGACGCGCGCGGTGTCGACGGCCGCGACGGCCTGTGGGCCCACCCGGACATGCTCCCGACGGCGTCCGACCTGGACGACCCGGACGGGTTCGTGCACCGTGAGCAGTCCGACTTCTCCGAGTGGGACAAGATGCTCGGCGAGGCGGCCGACAAGCCCGACCGCGGCAAGAAGGACGAGGACGGCGAGACCAAGGGCGACGGCACGGAGTGAGCCTGTACGACGACGCGGTCCTCGTGCTGAAGGGTTACGAGGACCAGGAAGAGCTGCGCCGTGCCTACCTGGATCACCTGGACGCCCACCCGGACGGCATGTGGAAGGCATGTACGGCCGGCCACGTCACGGCGAGCGCCCTGGTGCTCGACCCGGAGCGCGGACGCGTGCTGCTGACCCTCCACCGGAAGCTGCGGATGTGGCTCCAGATGGGCGGCCACTGCGAACCGGGCGACGCCACACTCGCGGCGGCGGCCCTGCGCGAGGCCACGGAGGAGTCCGGGATCGAGGGGCTGTCCCTGCTGCCGGGCGGCCCGGTGCGCCTGGACCGGCACCCGATCCCGCCGCCCTGCCACTGGCACTTCGACGTCCAGTACGCGGCCGTGGCCCCGCCCGGAGCGGTCCAGGCGATCAGTGACGAGTCGCTCGACCTGCGCTGGTTCGCCTACGACGAGGTGGCGGACGTCGCCGACGATTCGGTCCTGCGGCTGCTCGCCGCGGCACGCGCGCGAGGGTGAGCGGGTAGGGGTAAGGGGCGAGCACCATGGGCGATCGCCCCTTACTCCTGTCTCTTCTCCGGTCGGTCAGCTCCAGGCGTTGCCCTGGTTCTGCGCCCGGGCGCCGTGCTGCCCCATTCCGAACTGGGCGGCCGCGCCCTGGCCGATCTGGGCGTTCTGCGGCGGCAGCAGCTCGCTGGGCTGGACGAGCGCGTAGCCGCTGCCCATGAAGCTGAGCTCCCAGCCCTCGCCGGTGTTGCCGCGGCGCCGCCACACCCCGGAGGTGTGGGTCTGGGCCTGCATCTGCACGCGCAGGCCGGTCGACCAGGCGACGATCGCGTCGGCGTCGCAGTTGACGTACTTGTCGGGCGTCACCTGCATCATCAGCGGCGCGCCGGAGGTCACCAGGGCGACCCTGCCGCGGCCGGTGATGTTGAGCTGGTACTTCCCCGAGCCGGAGATGCCGTACAGGCTGTCGACGGCGATGACCTCGTGGTGCAGCGAGGAGTCCATCGCCAGCACGTAGCTGCTGTCGACGGTCAGCCCGTCCTGCTCGACCTCCACGACGTGGACGTGCTGGGCGAGGTTGGCGAGGAAGACCGTGCCCTGGCCGTGGCAGCGCATCAGGTCGAGTCCCTCGCCCGTGTAAGCACGCGCGCGGCCCTGGTTGTTGCTCTGGTACTCGGCGTCGAACTCGACGAGGCCCTGGTAGGCCACCATCGTGCCCTTGCGGGCGAGGATGTCGTCGTGGCCCTCCATGACGACGCGCAGCATCTGCTTGTTCTGCAGACTCCAGCGCTCCTGGGTCTGCTGGTCGTTGTGGGCGAAAAGCGGGCTCTGCATGGTGGTGATCCCCTCAGCCCCGGAGCCGGAGACGGTCGGTGCTGTCCTCACTGGGCTGGACGACGACGATGCCCTGACCGGAGAAGGCCATCTGGTACGCCTCGCCGCTGCCCCGGCCGATGAGCGACTGCGCCTTGAAGCTGCGCTTGCCCTTCACCTTGAGGTTCGGGGACCAGGCGACGAGCGCGTCCGGGTCGACGTACGTCTCGTCCTCGCCGCCGCCGCAGTCGACGACGATCGGCTTGCCACGGGAGGTCAGCGCCACCCAGCCCTGCCCGGAGATCTTCGTGTTCCACAGGCCCTGCCCGGCGAACTTCGCCAGGCCCTTGACCCGCTCGACACCCCAGGTCAGGTGCGCGTCGAAGGCGAGCAGGTTGGTGGCGTTGACGGAGATCCCGTCGCCGTTGAGATTGATCACGACGACGTCCGCGCCGTAGTCGGCGAGGTAGAGCAGGCCGTCGCCGGAGCACTTCATCAGCGGCGCGCCCTCGCCGGTGACCCAGTCACGGGCGATCTGGCGGACGGCGGGCGGGTTCGGCTCGTACTGGACGAACCCCTCGTAGGCGACCATCGACCCCACGCGCGCGAGGAGGTCGTTTCCGGTCTGCATGGCGACCTTCAGCATGTGGTTGCCGTGGTTGTCCATGCGGGCGGTGACGGGTGCGGGAGCGTAGCCCGCGAGCGGCTGGTTCATGACGGGCTCCCCTAGACCTCGTACGGCTGGACGACGATGAAGTTCCCGGGCGCGCCCCGGAACTGGAGGTTGACGCTCTCTCCGGTGTCGCCGGGGTAGGCGTTGCGGCGCATCCGTACCTGGCTGGAGACCACCACCTGCGAGGCGGCCGACCAGGCGACCACGGCGTTGCAGTCGGCGAAGGTCGTGGGCGTCACGGGCAGCACCACGGGCGTGCCGTGCGTTTTCACGATGATCGTGCCGGTGCCCTGGAACTGCATCGTGAACAGCGCGCCGCCGGGGATGCCGTGCCCTTCGACGCGGCGCACCTCGTACTGGAGGCTCTCGTCGAAGGCGAGGACGTTCTCCGCGGAGACGCAGATCGCGTCGCCCTGAAGTTCCACCGGGTGCAGATGGGTGGAGTTCTCGGCGAGGAACACCTGGCCCTGGCCGGTGCAGCGCATCAGCTGCATCTCCTGCCCGGTCGCGTTGCCCACGATCCGGCCGGCGAATCCGGCGCCCTTGTAGCTGAAGTCGACCTTGCCCTGGTAGAGCACCATGCTGCCCTGGCGGGCCAGGACCGGCTGGCCGCCGATGCCCAGGTCGACCCGGACGAGCTTCTTGTTCTGCTGGGTCCAGCGCTGCCCGGTCGGCGCTTCCCTGAACTTCTGGAGCGCGGCCGAGACACCGGCGCCCTGCGGGGCGCCCTGGGGCACGGCCTGCGGCGCTCCGTAGGGGGCCTGCTGGCCGGGGACCTGCCCGAACGGGGGCTGCTGTCCGTAACCCGGGGGCGGCTGCTGTCCGTAGCCCGGGGGCGGCGCGGGGGGAGCCGGCGGTTGCCCGTAGCCCGGGGGTGTCTGGGCGGTCTGGCCGGGGGCCTGCCCGTACGGCGCCTGCTGGTGGCCCTGCTGTCCGTAGGGCGCGGGCGCCGGGGAGGGCGGCGGGACGTGGGAACCGCCGGGCGGGGCCAGCGGCGCGATGATGGTGGGCGCCGCGTGCACGGAGGGTGCCGGGGGCGGCGCGAAGCCCTGGGTGGGCTGCGGCGCGGGGGCCGGGGCACCGAACGACGGCGGCGCGGTGGCCTGCGCGGGCGGCGCGAAGCCGGGGGCGGCCGGGGCCTGGGACTGCTGCTGCGGGACTGGCGTCTCCTCCTCGGCGACCTCGCCGCCGAAGTTTTTCAGCAGCGCGTCGAGGCCGCCGTCGAAGCCCTGTCCGACCGCGGCGAACCGCCACACGTCCTTCAGGTAGAGGTCGGTCAGCATCACGGCCCGCTCGGTGGAGAACTCCGAGCCGCTGAAGGGGTAGCGGGCCACCTCCTCGCCGCCGGCGACGATGCGGACGTATCCGGGGGCGATCTGCGACATCTGTCCGGCGCCGTCGAGGGTCGCCGTGAACGACAGCTTCTGGATCTGCGGCGGGATCTTGTCGAGGGTGACGCGGAAGGACTCCGTGTCGCCCGCCTGCGCGCCCAGGAGCTGGATGGACTCCTCGGGGGACTTCGGCTGGTTGAAGAAGACGAAGTACCGGTCGTCCGAGAGCCGCTCGTCGGCGTCGAGGCCGAAGCAGCTGATGTCGAAGGTCAGCCCGGGGCCGCCGATGTGTACGCCTACGTACAGATCGGTGCCCGCGGTGAGGTCACTGATCTTGGCCTTGTGGCCGCGTTGGAATTCCCTGGCCATGCGTAACGACCGTCCCCCATCCCGAATGCAAGTGCGTCGCGTCAGGCTAACGGCAAACTCCGACATCGCACGAAGTCGGTACAGAGCCGGTACACAAACCCCCGCCGACCGCCGCCCGGCCCGTCCCGAGCCGGATCGCCGTCACTCGCCGCGGGAGCCCGGCGGGTGGGGCAGCCGGTCGGCGGCGACCACACCTTCGAGGTAGCCGCGGGCCCGCTCGGTGCGCGGATACGCCTCCAGCAGCCGCCAGAACCGGGGCCCGTGACCGGGCACCAGCAGATGCGCGAGTTCGTGGACCAGCACGTAGTCGACGACGTATTCGGGCATGCCCTGCAACCGGTGCGACAGCCGGATACTGCCCTCGGAGGGGGTGCAGGAGCCCCAGCGCGTGTTCTGGTTGGTGACCCAGCGCACCGACACCGGCCGGGCCCGGCCGTCGAAGTACTGCGCCGACAGACGTTGCGCGCGCGACGCCAGCTCCGTGTCCCCGAGCACCCGCTTGCTCTCCTGCGCGGCCAGCTTGTCGAGCATGACGCTCACCCAGCGTTGCTCCTCCGCCTCGGACATCCGGGCAGGGATGAGTACGACGGTGCGGTCGCCCTCGCGGTAGGCGGAGACCGTCCGGCGTCGGCGGGCGCTCCTGCGTACCTCGATCGCGCTCGCCCCCGAGCCGCTGGGCGGCTGGCTCGGCGTGCTGCGCTGTGGTGTTCCGGCGCGGTGCAGTGGGTCGGCGGACACGCCCCGACGTTACCCTCTGCACACGGAGGAAGTCCCGACTCCGGGACGGTTCGCTGCCGATCCCCCGCCATGCGTCTGATTCGTACGACGAATACCCACAGCCTGTGGACAACTTTCGGCGCCCCACGCCGGGGACAGGCATGCTGGCTCTGGCCGGCGGAGCTGGGGACGACTTCGTCCGACGTCCGCCCGGCCTCCGTCCCGCCTCCACCGGCGGACGGCACCTTTCGACGTGGATCACCGACGGCTACGGGGGCCTGTCATGCATGCGATGGTTCCGATGGTGAAGCCCGCGCTTCGGCGCGGCTGGCGCGATCTCAACACCGTGCAGTTCGGGATGACCCCGGCGCACGCGATGACGCTCGGCCCGGTGGACACCGCGACGGGCAGTTTCCTCGACCTGCTCAACGGCACCCGCGAGCAGGCCCTCCTGCGGGTGGAAGGCCGGCGCATGGACCTGCCCGGCAGTCATGTCGACGGACTCGTCGAGCGGCTGGCGCAGGCCGGGCTGCTCGACGACGCGCGCGGCGGCGGACCGGCCGCCGACGCCCTGCGCGCGAGAAAGGAGGTCCTGGACCGGCTGCGCCCGGATCTGGCCTCGCTGTCCCTGACCACCTCCGAACCCGGTGCCGGCCTCAGAGCGCTGGCCGCCCGGCGCTCGCTGCGCGTGCAGGTGAGAGGCGCCGGCCGGGTGGGGGCGATCCTCGCCGCGCTGCTGTCCGGGGCCGGGATCGGTGAGGTCGAGGTGCGCGACGGCGGCCGTGTCGAACCGTGGGACGTCGCTCCGGGCGGACTGCCCGCCGAGGCCGTCGGTGACCGCAGGGACGAGGCCGCCCGGCAGATCGTGCGCCGCGCGGCACCGGACCGCCCGCCGCGTCGCGGCTCCCGGGCGGCGGCGGGGGACGACGAACCGGGCCTGTCCCTGGTGATCCTCGCGCCACGGGACGACGTCGCGGTCTACGCTCCCGCCCCTTCCACGGCGCAGCACCTCGTCGCCGCCGGCACCCCGCACCTCTACGCCGGCGTCGTGGAGGCCACCGGGCTGGTGGGTCCCTTCGTCCTGCCGGGCGAGACGGGGTGCGCGGGCTGCCTGCACGAGGGGCGCACCGACCAGGACCCCGCCTGGCCCCGCCTGGTCGCGCAGTGGAACTCCGGCCGGCACCGAGCGGTACGGCCCTGTGACGTGACGTTGGCCACCACGGTCGCGGGACTGGCCGCGGCCCACGCGCTGGCCTTTCTGGACGGCCGCGTCCCGTCGAGTGCAGGCGCCCGCTGGGAGGTCTCCCTGCCCGCACTGCACTGGAATGCCCGCCCGGTCCGCGCACACTCCGCGTGTCCGTGCGGAGCGGCGGAGAAAGGTAAGGGGGAACACACCGCCAAGGACGGGGCATCGCACGAGACAATGGCGGAGCATCGGCCGTCACGGAAGTCACGCCGCAAGGCGGACCCGGCGCGGCCGGCTGGGACTTGGAGGGCGCATGTCTGATCTTCCCCGGAAGGCAGTCACCCGGACTGCCAAGCTCGCCGCGCTCCCGCTCGGTTTCGCCGGGCGGGCCACCTGGGGACTCGGCAAGAGAATCGTCGGGGAGTCCGCGGAGATCGTCGGCCGAGAGCTGCAACAGCGGACGGCGGAGCAGCTGTTCAAGGTGCTCGGTGAGCTCAAGGGCGGGGCCATGAAGTTCGGCCAGGCCCTGTCCGTCTTCGAGTCGGCACTGCCCGAGGAGGTCGCCGGACCCTACCGGGCGGCGCTGACGAAGTTGCAGGAGGCGGCCCCTCCGATGCCGACCCGCACCGTGCACACGGTGTTGCGGGAGCGGCTCGGCGCGGACTGGCAGGACCTGTTCGTCGAGTTCGAGGACAAGCCGTCGGCCGCCGCGTCGATCGGCCAGGTGCACCGCGCGGTGTGGCACGACGGACGCCGGGTGGCGGTCAAGGTGCAGTATCCGGGCGCCGGCGAGGCCCTGCTCTCCGACCTCACGCAGCTGAGCCGTTTCGCCCGGCTGCTGGGCCCCCTCATCCCCGGCATGGACATCAAGCCGCTGATCGCGGAGCTGCGCGACCGGGTATCGGAGGAACTGGACTACGGCCTGGAGGCGCAGGCCCAGCAGGCCCACGCCGAAGAGTTCACGGACGATCCGGACGTCGTCGTCCCCGGTGTGGTCCACCAGTGCGACCAGGTCCTGGTCACGGAGTGGATCGACGGCACCCCGCTGTCGGAGGTGATCGCCGACGGCACCCAGGAGCAGCGCGACCGCGCCGGCCAACTCCTGGCCCGCTTCCTCTTCTCCGGCCCGGCCCGCACCGGACTGCTGCACGCCGACCCGCATCCCGGCAACTTCCGGCTCCTGCCCGGCGGCCCGGCGGGCAAGGACGACTGGCGCCTGGGCGTCCTGGACTTCGGCACGGTCGACCGTCTCCCGGGGGGACTGCCGGCCACCATCGGTGCCTCGCTGCGGATGACCCTCGACGGCCAGGCGGAGGCGGTCTACGACCTGCTGCGCACGGAGGGATTCGTCAAGGAGTCCATAGAGCTCGACCCCGACGCCGTCCTCGACTACCTCGTGCCGATCATCGAGCCGGCCCAGGCGGACGAGTTCACCTTCACCCGGGGCTGGATGCGCGGCCAGGCGGCCCGTATCGCCGACCCCCGCTCCCCCGCCCACCAGCTGGGCCGGCAGCTCAACCTGCCGCCGTCCTACCTGCTCATCCACCGGGTGACGCTGAGCACGATCGGTGTGCTGTGCCAGCTGGGCGCGACGGTGCGGCTGCGGGAGGAACTGGAGGAGTGGCTGCCGGGATTCGTGCCGGAGGAGACCGAGGAGGCGGAGGATTCCGCCGCGGAGGCGTGACACCCGCGGGGTGCGCTGCCGCCGCCGGTCAGTGTGTCCGACGCCGCCGCGTCTACCACCAGGCCGAGTCGAGCCGTCCCTCGATCGCCCTGAGGTGCTCGCGGGAGCAGGCGTCACAGAAGTAGTGGCGGCTGCCGTTCTCCACGGAACAGATCCAGGTGGGCGGCGGGGCCTCCGCCGTGGTGCCGCAGCGGGCACACGCCAGGGGCTGCGGCCGTGAGGCGCGGCCGCCGTCGTCACTGCCTCCGGGAAGACTGGTCACCTGGCGACGATAACGCCGTGGCCCGCCCAACCGCGGGCACAACGCCCCGCGGGGGCCGGTCCGTGTGAAGGGACCGGCCCCCGCGGGAGAAGTGTTCCGCCTCCCGACCGGGAGACCGCTTCTGTGGGTCGGTTACTGCATGACCGCGATGGCGAGCGCACGGCGGGCACGCAGCGAGGCGCGCTCGGCCCGGCGCTGCATCCGGCGGGCGGTCACCAGGCGCATGGCCCGGCGTTCCTGCTCCGCCTCCTGCAGCCGGTCGTGCATATGCGCACGAGCCAGAGCTTCTGGGATGAGTTGCATCTCTCGGGTCCTGTTCTGGCGCGAGTCGTTCGCGCCCCTGGTGGTGAGGTCTTCAGGCGCGAAGCCTGCGGGCTCGTGGGTCAACGGCTTCATCGGGGCCTGCTTCTTGGGGTCGTGCGTGAGGGGGCGGTCGATCGTTCCTGTGGTGATCATGCTGTGACCGGGTTCTTGCGCGGGCGGCCACGCGGCCGCTTCCGGGCGACGACGACACCCTGGACGAACAGCTCGCCACCCCAGACACCCCAGGGCTCGCGCCGCTCCTTGGCACCGGCGAGGCATGCCTCGGCCAACGGGCAGGTACGGCAGAGGGACTTGGCGTACTCGACGTCGGTCGGCGACTCGGCGAAGAAGACCTCCGGGTCGTAGGAACGGCAGGGGACGGGTACGCCGAGGTTCTCGATGGCGTCGTCGAGCGCGGTGAGCGCCGTGAGCGGGATCAAGGTGGAGTCCTCCGTGAGGCCGGGCGGGGAGATCGTCTCGGAAGGCGGTACGGACGGGGCGTGCGCTTCGAGTTGCACGGTTGTTGTTCCTCGTCTGGTCGTGCCGGCCCTGTTGGGCCGGTTGGCGGCGTGGTACCGGGTTCTTTCGCTGTCCCGAGGCCCCTTCGCTCCGTCGTCCCCGTTCGGGGAAAACAGAAGGGCCGCGGATCCCGGGTGGGGTTCCGCGGCCCTGAAGGCGCCGGCCTGATCGACGATCAGGCTGGATCACTCCAGGGTTCTGGCCCACGGAAGGCCCACATCAGGTGGTGCTGCGTCGTCTGCTCCCGGTTTCCGGCACCGACTGCCGTAAAGGCATAGGCCTGCGCCTTTGCCGCTACTGCTTCCAGTGCCTTGGTCGGTCGCTCATTGCGCTCACGGACGGGGAGACCCGCCAGAGACACGGAGGACGCCAGACGACCGGCGTGAATGCCGGACACACTGGTGCCCAGGTTCGAAACGCCGAGCAGGCACACGGAGGCGACCGAGAGATCGGTCATTTTCACGACACTGGCGGAGCGGGTGTTGATGCTGATCACTGGAATCGCCTCCTCTCGGCGGATCGGGGGGCTGGGGTGAACCAGCCCGACGGATATGCAAGTACAGCACGGAATCAGGGCCTTCGAGAAGGCCTCCGTCCCCGTGGCTAAGAACCTATGGGGATTGCCGGGGCATGCGCAAACTATTTTTTCGACGAGTTCCCGTCAGTCCCCTTCGTCCGCTTCCGGGGGCTCATGACCGGCGCAGAGAGCCAGCACATCGACCCCGTAACGGCTCAGTTTGCGGGCACCGACGCCGGGGATCCGCGCCAGCTCTCCCGCGTCGTCGGGAGCGGCCTCGGCGATCGCCATCAGGGTCTTGTCGGTGAAGACGCAGAAGGCGGGCTGTCCGCTGCGTTGCGCGGCGACGGCGCGCCACTCGCGCAGTCGCTCGTAGAGCCCCTCGTCCATGTCGGTGGGGCAGTCCTCGCAGCGCATCAGCTTCATCTCGCCCGCGTCCGTGAGGGTGCGCCCGCACACCCGGCAGCGGGCCGGCCTGCGCTGGGTCCGCCGCGGAGCGAGGCCCGGTCTGCTCGTGAAGCCGCGCTCGACGCCACCGGTGCCGAGGGTGCCGCCGCGGCCGGCGACGGCTGCCGAACCGGGGCGCAGCCCGTCCAGAAAGCGGCTGGGGCGGCGGCTCGCGCGGCCGCCCGGCGAGCGGGCCAGGGCCCAGGAGACATGGAGGCGTTCGCGGGCCCGGGTGACGCCCACGTAGAGGAGACGGCGCTCCTCCTCGATCTGCTCGTCGGTCTTTGCGTAGGTGATCGGCATCATGCCCTCGGCGACACCGACCAGGAAGACGGCGTCCCACTCCAGGCCCTTGGCCGAGTGCAGGGAGGCGAGGGTGACGCCCTGGATGGTCGGGGCGTGCTGGGCGTTCGCGCGCTCGTCGAGCTCCGCGACCAGGTCGCTCAGGGTGGCGCCGGGCTTGGCGGCGGCGAAGTCCTGCGCGAGGTTGACCAGGGCGGCCAGCGACTCCCAGCGCTCGCGCACCGCGCCCGAGCCGGCCGGGGGCTCGGTGGTCCAGCCCTCGCCCGACAGCACGGCGCGCACCTCGGAGGGCAGGTCGACGGCGTCGTCGAGCAGAGAGTCGTTGGCACCGAAGCGGGCCGCGCCGCGCAGCGCGACGCTCGCCTTGCGCACCTCGGGCCGGTCGAAGAACCGCTCGGCGCCGCGCAGCTGGTAGGCCACTCCGGCATCGGCGAGGGCCTGCTCGTAGGTCTCCGACTGGGAGTTGGTGCGGAAGAGGACGGCGATCTCGCTCGCCGGGACCCCGGAGTCGATGAGGTCGCGGATCCGGCGGGCCGCGCCCTCAGCCTCGGCGGGTTCGTCGGTGTACTCGCAGTAGACGGGTTGGGGGCCGGCGGCGCGCTGGGAGACCAGTTCCAGGCGGTGGTCGGCCGCACGGCCGCGGGCCTGGGCGAGCAGGCCGTTGGCCAGGTGGACGACCTGGGGGGTGGAGCGGTAGTCGCGGACCAGTTTGACGACGGTGGCGCCGGGGTGCCGGGTGCGGAAGTCGAGCAGGTGGTCGGGGGTTGCTCCCGTGAACGAGTAGATGGTCTGGCTGGCGTCGCCGACCACGCACAGGTTGTCACGCTCGCCTAGCCACAGGTCCAGGAGCCGCTGCTGAAGGGGGCTGACGTCCTGGTACTCGTCGACCACGAAGTGCTGGTACTGGGAGCGGACCTGCTCGGCGATGTCGTGCCTGTCCTGGAGGACCGCGACCGTCAGCAGCAGGACGTCCTCGAAGTCGATGACGGCGCGGTTGCGCTTGATGTCCTCGTAGGCGGAGTAGAGCTGGGAGATCTCGGCGGGGTCGCGGGGGACGTCACGGCCGGCCTTGGCGGCCGCGAGCGGGTAGTCGGCGGGCACGGTCTGGGTGACCTTGCACCACTCGATCTCACCGGTCACATCGCGCAGCTCACCACGGTCCAGGCGGATCCGGCAGGCGGCGGCCGCGTCCGCGACGAGCTGTATCTTGCGGTCGACGAGCCGGGGCAGCGAGCCGCCGATCGCTTTCGGCCAGAAGTACTGGAGCTGGCGCAGCGCGGCCGAGTGGAAGGTGCGGGCCTGGACGCCCGCGGCGCCGAGCTGGCGCAGCCGGCCTCGCATCTCGCCGGCCGCGCGGTTGGTGAAGGTGACGGCGAGCACGCTGGACGGCTGGAGCACGCCGGCCCGCACCCCGTAGGCGATGCGGTGGGTGATGGCCCGCGTCTTGCCGGTACCGGCGCCCGCCAGCACGCACACCGGTCCGCGCAGGGCGGTGGCCACCTCGCGCTGCTCGGGGTCGAGCCCTTCGAGCACCGCGTCGGCCGAGTCCGGTACCTGCGGGAAGAGCGTGGAGTGCGTTGCTGCTGTCACACCGCCATGCTGCCAGGTCGGCGGAGACAGGTGAGCCGGTTGTCCACAGGCGGGCCCCCGCGGTCGTACTAATGCGGCAGGCGTCACGTGCGCAGGAGACGCCGGGCGGGAATGGCGGCCCCTCCGCGGGTGTTCCCTCTTCGCGACCCAGACCCCAAGCCGCAAAGGAGCGCGAGCGACATGCCGGGCACTGTGACGATGTACAGCACCACGTGGTGCGGATACTGCCGTCGGCTGAAGAGCCAGATGGACCGCGAGGGCATCACGTACGACGAGATCAACATCGAGCAGGACCCGGATTCCGCGGCGTTCGTGGAGAAGGCGAATGGCGGAAACCAGACGGTCCCGACCGTGCTGTTCCCCGACGGTTCGACACTCACGAACCCCTCGCTTGCCCAGGTCAAGCAGAAGATCGGCGCCTGACCGCTCGACGGTTGTGGAAAGGGCGGTCCCTGAGATGTCTCAGGGACCGCCCTTTCCGTCGTCGTGCCTCAGACGAAGCTCCGGGTCGGCAGGGGCTTGCCGTACCAGAGCTCGATCAGCCGGGCCGCGATGGAGATGCCGTACGGCGGCAGGACCTCGCCCGACTCGAAGGCGGCGCTCAGGTCGTCGCGGGAGAACCAGCGGGCCTCGTGGATCTCGTCACCGTCCACGTTGATGTCGGTCGAGGTGGCGCGGGCCATGAAGCCGAGCATCAGGCTGGAGGGGAAGGGCCAGGGCTGGCTGGCGACGTACTCGACGCGGCCGACGGTGACACCGGCCTCCTCGAAGACCTCGCGGCGCACGGACTGCTCGATCGACTCGCCGGGTTCGACGAAGCCGGCGAGCGTGGAGAAGCGGCCTTCGGGCCAGTGGACCTGGCGGCCGAGCAGGATGCGGTCGTCCTCGTCGGTCACTGCCATGATCACGGCGGGGTCGGTGCGTGGATAGTGCTCGGCGCCGCAGGCGGGGCAGCGGCGGATGTGGCCGGCCGCGGCGATGACGGTGCGCTCGCCGCAGCGGGAGCAGAAGCGGTGCAGGCGCTGCCAGTTCTCCAGGGCGACGGCGTGCACCATCAGGCCCGCGTCCCGGGGTGACAGGAGCAGGCCGGCCTCGCGCAGGCCGGCCGGGCGGGCCGACTGGTCGATGCGGCCGGGCAGCGCGTCCTTCTGCAGGGCGAAGTAGCTGACGCCGGCGTCGTCGGTGCCGAGGAAGTAGCGGTGTGCCTCGGTGAGGGGGGCCTCGAAGGAAGGGGTCATGACGAGTTCGGTGCGCCCGTCGGGCGTCTCGTCTATGAGGACCTGACCGCCGGAGACCACGAAACAGCGGGTGGTGGGGTGGCTCCAGGCCGCCGCGAGCCAGGCCTCGTCGAGCCGGTGGTGGGCGGCTCGGTCGATGCCGCTCGGGGCGGTGAGCGAGATGGGTCGGTCGGCGGTGTGGTCGGTCCAGGTGGTCACGGGTGCTTCCAACTCCCCCGGTGAAACGGTTGATTGGGGCTGCGGTTCGGCGGAACGTGCGGCACGGGCCGGTCCGTGCCGGCGGAGCCTTGGTGCGGGGCGGCCCTCCCAGTGTCCCCCGCGCGCGGTGCGGATCCGGACGGTCCGGGACGATCAGGGCGCATGACGCCAGTTCTCCGCCAGGTCGCCCCACAGATACGCGGTGGTCTCGACGCCCTTGAGGAGCAGGTCGAGCTCGACCTTCTCGTTCGGCGCGTGCCAGCCGTCGGAGGGGACGGAGATGCCGAGGAACAGCACGGGTGCGCCCAGGACCTCCTGGAGGTCTGCGGCCGGTCCTGAGCCGCCCTCGCGCGTGTAGCGGACGGGTTTCCCGAAGGCGCGGCCCATGGCGCGGACGACGGACCGCAGGGCCGGGTGGTCCAGCGGTGTCAGACAGGGGCGGGTGGCCGCGCCGAAGACCACCTCGGCCCGGATGCCGTCCGGCACCTGCGCCGCGGCCCACTCCCGGACGGCCTTCTCGATGTGGTCGGGGTCCTGGCCGGCGACCAGCCGGAAGGAGAGTTTGACCATCGCGGAGGACGGGATGATCGTCTTGCTGCCGGGGCCCTGGTAGCCGCCGCCGATGCCGTTGACCTCGGCGGTGGGGCGGGCCCAGACGCGTTCCAGGGTGGTGTGTCCGGCCTCCCCGTACGCGGCGTGCGACCTGGCCGTGCGCAGCCACTGCCGCTCGTCGAAGGGGAGCTCGGCGAAGAGTTCGCGTTCGCGGTCGGTGAGCTCCACGATGCCGTCGTAGAAACCGGGGACCGTGACGCGCGCGTGCTCGTCGTGGAGGGCGGCGACGAGGCGGGCGACGGCGGTGGCCGGGTTGGGCACCGCGCCGCCGAAGGAACCGGAGTGGATGTCCTGGTCGGGACCGTGCAGCCGGATCTCGCACTCGGCGAGGCCCCGCATGCCGGTGCACACCGTGGGGGTGTCCTCGGACCACATGCCGGTGTCGGAGACGATCACGGCGTCGGCGGCGAGACGCTCGGCGCGCTCCTCCACGAGGGCCCGGAAGTGCGGGGAGCCGGACTCCTCCTCGCCCTCGACGAGCAGCTTCAGGTTGACCGCCGGGGTGCTGCGGCCGGTGACCGCGAGGTGGGCGCGGACACCGAGTGTGTGGAAGAACACCTGGCCCTTGTCGTCGGCGGCCCCGCGCGCGTGGAGCCGGTTGCCGCGGATCCGGGGCTCGAAGGGGTCGCTGTCCCAGCCGTCCTCGCGGGCGGCGGGCTGCACGTCGTGGTGGCCGTAGACGAGCACGGTCGGTGCGTCCGGCCGGTCGGAGGGCCACTCGGCGAAGACGGCGGGCGCGCCCGGTGTCTCCCAGACCTCGGCCGTGGTGAACCCGGTCTCCCTGAGCCGTGCCGCGAGCCAGTCGGCGCTGCGGCGTACGTCGGTCGCGTGCTCGGGCTGGGCCGACACGGACGGGATGCGCAGCCACTCGGCGAGGTCTTCGAGGAAGCCGGCGCGGTGCTGCTCGACGTACGAACGGACGGCGCTGACGGCACTGTCAACGGGATGGCTCATGGTCACGAGCCTATCGGCCCGCACCGACATCCTCGTTGGGCGGTTCGTCACACGACGGCTCCTCCAGAAGCAGTCGCTCGAGGCCGGCCCGGCCCGGCAGGCCGGCCGGCCGGACGACCTCGCCGCTGCGGACGTACACGAACGCGGCCGTGACCGATTCCAGCGGCACACCCTGCTGCTCGGCCCAGGCGAGGCGGTACACGGCGAGCTGGAGCGGGTCGGCCGCGCGGGTGCGGCTGGTCTTCCAGTCGACGATCTCGTACGTCGCGTCCGCGCCGTCGCCGTGCTTGTAGACGGCGTCGATACGGCCGCGTACGACGCGGCCCGCGATGGCCGTCTGGAAGGAGGTCTCGACCCGGTAGGGGGTGCGGTGGGCGTACTCGGTGCGCTCGAAGGCGTCCTTGAGGGCCTGGAGATCGTGTTCGTCGGCGATCTCGGCCTCGCTGCCGGGCAGTTCGTCGGGCTCCAGCATGGGCAGCGTCAGCTCTTCGAAACGGGCCTCGACCCAGGCGTGGAAACGGGTGCCGCGGCGGGCGGCGGGCTGCGGCGGGCGGGGCATGGGGCGGGCCAGCTCTTGCGCGAACGCGTCCGGGTCCTCGGCCAGGCGCAGCAGTTGGGAGGCGGTGAGCGAGGCGGGCAGGGGCACGTCGGTGATCCGCCGGCGCGCGCGCAGGAGTTCTCCGGTGAGGGCGTCGAGGTCGCGGTCCCAGGAGGCGAGGGTGCGGGCTTCCTCGGGGGTGAAACGGGTGCGTCCGGGTTCCGAGGGGTGGGGGCGCGCGCCCTCCGGCGTACCGGCGTGTGCGGTGGCGTCCGGGGGCGCCGCCTGGCGGGGGACGGTGGGGCGGTCCGTGGTCCAGGTGTCCCAGTCGGCGGGGTCACCCTCGGGGAGGGCGTCCTCCTCCCGGTAGCCGCCCTCCTCCGCGAGGGCCTCCTCCGCGAGGGGTTCTTCCTCGTCCGGGGGCGGGGGCCAGTCCGGGGCGTCGTGGGTGTACGGGTCGTGGGTCGCCGCGGGGTGGTCGTCCGGGCCGGCGGCGAGGTGCTCCAGGTGCGCGAGGACGGTCTCCGCGGCGGCCCGGCGCCGGGTCAGGGCCGCCTCGTCGAGGGGCAGCGGCCATACCTGGTCGGCGGTCTCCCGGTGCAGGGCCGGGTTCTCCTCGTCCTCGGCGGGTTCGTCGGCCCACGCCTCGATCTCGCCGTGGCCGGCGGCGCAGTGGTCGTGGAGGGCCCACAGGAAGTCGGACGGGCCGCGGGGCTTCTTCTGGGTGGGCCCCCACCAGTGGCCCGAGCCGAGGAGCAGGGACCGCGGGCGGGTGAAGGTGACGTACCCGAGGCGGAGTTCCTCGGTGTGCTGGTGCTCCTGCATGGCGTCGTGGAAGGCCTTCAGGCCGCGCGAGTCGAAGGACTCGACGTCGGGCAGGGTCGCGGTGTCGCCGCGCAGGGCGTGCGGCAGCACCTTGCTCTGGGACGTCCACTTCTCGCGCCCCTGCGTGCTGGGGAACGTGCCCGTGACCAGGCCGGGGACGACCACCACGTCCCACTCCAGGCCCTTGGCCCGGTGTGCGGTGAGCACCTTCACGGTGTTCTCGCCGCCGGGGAGCGCGTTGTCGAGGCCCTTCTCGTACTGGGCGGCTGTGCGCAGGAAGCCCAGGAACGCCAGCAGGGTGGCCCGGCCGTCGCCCGCCGCGAACGAGGCCGCGACGTCGAGGAAGTTCGACAGGGTCTCGCGGCGCCGGGCGGCGAGCGCGTGCGGGGACGCCGAGAGCTCCACTTCGAGGCCGGTGACCGCGAGGACGCGGTGCAGGACGTCCATCAGGGGATCGGACAGCGATCGGCGCAGCTCCCGCAGCTCGGCGGCCAGGCGCGCGAAACGCACGCGCGCGTCGGGGGAGAACGGCAGCCCGTCGTCGTCCCCGCGGCCGTCGAGAGGTGTCTCCAGGAACGTGTCGAGGGCGTCGGCGAGCGAGATCACCTCGGCCGGGTCGACCCCTTCGACGGCCTCGGCGAGCCGGCGGTCCGGGTCCTCGTCGGTGCCCACGCGCGCGTGGGACACCAGCAGCCTGGCCCGGCGTCCCAGCAGGGCGAGGTCACGGGGCCCGATGCGCCAGCGGGGGCCGGTCAGCAGCCGGACCAGGGAGGCGTTGGCGCCGGGGTCTTGAAGGACCTCGCAGACGGCGACGAGATCGGCGACCTCGGGCAGGTGCAGCAGTCCGGACAGGCCGACAACCTCGACGGGGACGTCCCGGGCGACGAGGGCGCCCTGGATCTCGGCGAAGTCGGTCGCCGTACGGCACAGGACGGCGATCTCAGCGGGTGCCTTCCCCGTGTTCACCAGGTGGGCGACGGAGTCGGCGAGCCAGCCGATCTCCTCGGCGTGGGTGGGCAGCAGGGCGCAGCGCACGATGCCGTCGCGCTCGGCACCGGGGGCCGGGCGGAGGGCCTCCACGCCCGCGTGCATGGCGCGCAGCGGCTCCGCGAGCGTGTTGGCGAGGTCGAGGAGGCGGCCGCCGCTGCGGCGGTTCTCGCTGAGTGCCTGGCGGGCGGCGGGACGGCCGTCGGCGTGGGCGAAGTGCTCGGGGAAGTCGTCGAGGTTGGCGACGGACGCGCCGCGCCAGCCGTAGATCGCCTGGCAGGGGTCGCCGACGGCGGTCACCGGGTGGCCCGTGCCGCCTCCGAACAGGCCCGCCAGGAGAATGCGCTGCGCCACCGACGTGTCCTGGTACTCGTCGAGCAGCACCACGCGGAACTCCTCGCGCAGGATCTCGCCGACCTCGGGGCGGCTGCGCGCGAGAGTCGCCGACAGGGCGATCTGGTCGCCGAAGTCGAGCAGGTCGCGCTCGCGTTTCGCGGCGCGGTAGCGGACGACGAGCTCGGCGAGTTCGCGGCGCGCGGCGGCCGTGTCGGGGATCTTGCGCAGGTCGGCGTTGGTGAGTCTGGCTCCTTCCAGGGCACTGAGCAGCCCGGCGTCGTGCGCGCGCAGGTCCTCGGGGCGTACGAGGTGCTCGGCGAGTTCGGCGTCGAGGGTGAGCAGGTCGCTGACCAGGTCCGCGAAGGAGCGGGTGAGCGAGGGGTAGGGGCCGGGTGCTTCGCGCAGGACGCGCGCGGCGAGCTGGTACCGGGTGGCGTCGGCGAGCAGGCGGGCGGTGGGCTCCAGCCCGATGCGCAGGCCGTGATCGGTCAGGAGGCGGCCCGCGAAGGCGTGGTAGGTGGAGATCACCGGCTCGCCGGGCGGGTGGTCCGGGTCGATGACGTCCGGGTCGGTGACACCTGCCTTGACCAGCGCCTTGCGGACGCGCTCGGCGAGTTCACCGGCTGCCTTGTTGGTGAAGGTGAGGCCGAGCACCTGTTCCGGGGTGACCTGGCCGGTTCCGACCAGCCAGACCACGCGTGCCGCCATCACCGTCGTCTTGCCCGATCCGGCTCCGGCCACGATCACCTGCGGGGCCGGCGGCGCGGTGATGCAGGCCGTCTGCTCCGGGGTGAACGGGATGCCGAGGAGCTCCTTGAGCTGATCGGGATGGGTGATACGGGCGGGCATGTGGCAGAGGCTAGCGGCGGTCACTGACAGCCGAGGACCGATCGGCCGCCGGGCACGGAGAAGCGCTGGTCAGCACGTGTGGTGCGGTCGGTCACACGGGTGTTCTCGTGTCCCTGGGCCGCAGGTGTCCCGGTATGCCACGCCCGCAATCCTTTCGGCTCCCGCGCGCCAGCAGGTGGCCCCGTCTCCCGCGCCGCACGTCTTCCCGTCTCCCGCAGGTGTCCCCCTCTCCCGCGACCGCAGGTCTTCCCGTCTCCTTCGGCCGCAGGTCTTCCCATCTCCCCCGCACCGCAGGTGTCCCGTCTCCCGCACCTCAGGTCTTCCCGCCCCCGTCCCCGTGCGCGCGGCGCCGGCGTCTCACTCCACGACGTGCCGTCCCTCGGGTCGCGCGCCGCACGAGGCCCGGAACGCGCAGTGCGTGCAGTGCTGGCCGGCGCTCGGCGTGAACCGTTCGTCGAGGACCTTGCCGGCGGCCGTGGCCAGCAGGTCGCCGGCCCACTCCCCCGCCTCCCCTTCGAGCGGTTCCTGCGCCTGCACCTTGGGCAGCGTCTCGCCGCCGTCGCGTCGGGCGGCGCCCTGACGCAGCTGCACGAGTTCGGCGCCGCCCGGCTGGGGACGTACACCGTCGAAGAGTTCGTCGACGGCACCCTCGCGGAGGGCGAGCTGGTAGACGGCGAGCTGCGGGTGGCGGGCCACCTCGGCGGCGCTGGGCGCCTGTTTGCCGGTCTTGAAGTCGACGACGTACGCGCGGCCCTCGCCGTCGGCCTCGACACGGTCCATCGAGCCCCGGATACGGACCTCGTAGTCGCCTGCCTCCAGGGTGACGTCGAAGCCGTGCTCACCGGCCACCACCGTGCGTCCGGTGCGGGCCCCACCGGTTTCGACGTGCCACTTCAGGAAGCGTTCGAGCGCGACGCGCGCGTTCTCCTTCTCCTGCGCCGACTTCCAGGGCGCGTCGAAGGCGAGGGCGTTCCACACGGAGTCGAGGCGTTCCATGAGGACGGCGAGATCGGCCGGGGTGTGTCCGGAGGCGACCTCGTCGGCGAGGACGTGCACGACGTTCCCGAAGCCCTGCGCGACCGTGGCGGGCGCGTCGGCCTTCACCTCGCGGCCCAGGAACCACTGGAGGGCGCAGGTGTTGGCGAGCTGGTCGAGGGCGCTGCCGGACAGCACGACGGGCTGGTCGCGGTCGCGCAGCGGCACCTTGCTCTCGGTCGGCTCGAACATGCCCCACCAGCGGTAGGGGTGCGCGGCCGGGACGAGTGGTCGGCCGTCCTCGTCGGCGAGCGCCGCCAGCCGGGCCAGGCGGTGGGCGGCCGCCTGCCTGAGGGTGTCGGACACGTGCGGGTCGACCGTGGTGGCGCGCAGTTCGGCGACGAGCGCGGCCACGGACAGCGGGCGGCGCGGGCGGCCGGTGACGTCCCTCGGTTCGACGCCCAGTTCGGTCAGGAAGCGGGAGGGCTGGTCACCGTCCTCGGCGGGGGCCTTCACGGCGGTCACCACCAGGCGCTCGCGCGCGCGGGTGGCGCCCACGTAGAAAAGTCGGCGTTCCTCGGCGAGCAGCGCGCCGGGGGTGAGGGGTTCGGCGAGGCCGTCGCGGCCGATGCGGTCGGCCTCCAGGAGGGAGCCGCGGCGGCGCAGGTCCGGCCACAGGCCCTCCTGGACGCCCGCGACGACGACCAGGCGCCATTCCAGGCCCTTGGAGCGGTGCGCGGTCATCAGGCGTACGGCGTCGGGGCGGACGGCGCGCCGGGTGAGGGTGTCGGCGGCGATGTCCTCGGCCTCGATCTCCTCCAGGAAGTTCAGGGCGCCCCGGCCGCCGGTGCGCTCCTCCGCGCGGGCCGCAGTGGCGAACAGCGCGCACACGGCGTCGAGGTCGCGGTCGGCGTTGCGGCCGGCCGCGCCGCCGCGCCGCGCCGCGCGTTCCAGGCGGGTGGGCCAGGGTGTGCCCTGCCACAGGTCCCAGAGCGCCTCCTCGGCCGTGCCGCCGCCCGCGAGGCGCTCCCGGGCCTCTGCGAGCAGCGCGCCGAGTCGCTGCGCACCGCGCGCGTAGGTGGGGTCGTGCGCGACCAGACGTTCCGGTTCGGCGAGCGCGCGCGCGAGGAGGTCGTCCGAGGGCGGCGGCAGCGGGTTGCCCGCGGCCCTCTCCTCGTCCCGCAACGCCCGCCCGAGGCGGCGCAGATCGGCCGCGTCCATGCCGGCCAGGGGCGAGGCCAGCAGGGTCAGGGCGGTTTCGGTGTCCAGCCAGCAGTCCCCGGACACCGGCTCCTCGGCGCCGGTCCCGGGTCCGTCCCCGGGCGGGACACCGTCGGTGTCCTGAGCGGCGGGTACCTCGCCGGTGTCGCTCTGGGCGGCCGCGCGTACGCCATCGGCGTCCTCAGCGGCCTGCCCGCCCGCACCCGCCTCCGTCGTCCCCGTGTCACCGGTGGTCGGTTCGGGGTGGGCCGACGCCGCCGCCCTGGCGACCGTCCGCAGTGCCGTCAGCAGGGGGGCGACCGCCGGTTCGTGGCGCAGGGGCAGGTCGTCGCCGTCGATGTCCAGGGGGACGCCGGCGGCGGTGAGGGCGCGGCGGACCGTCGGGATCGTGCGGGAGCCGGCGCGCACCAGGACGGCCATCTCGCGCCAGGGGACACCCTCCTCCAGGTGCGCCCGGCGGAGGATGTCGGCGATGTTGTCCAGTTCGGTGCCCGGTGTCGGATAGGTGAAGACCTCGACGCGGCCCCCGTCCCGAACCGGCCTGAGCTCCCGGTGGGCGCGCACCTTCTCGGCCGGGAGGCGGGTCAGGGGCATGCGCTGGGTCAGCAGGCGGGTCGCGGCCAGCACGGTGGCGCCGGAGCGGCGGGAGGTCCTGAGGACCTCCACGGGGGCCGGACGGCCGTCCGCGCGCGGGAAGGCGTCCGGGAAGTCCAGGATGCCGTTCACGTCCGCGCCGCGGAACGCGTAGATCGACTGGTCGGGGTCACCGAACGCGACGAGGGTGCGGCCACCTCCGGCGAGCGCGTGCAGCAGCCGTACCTGCGCCGGGTCGGTGTCCTGGTACTCGTCGACAAGGACGGCGTCGTACTGCGCGGCCAGCCGCTCCGCGACCTCGGGCCGGCGGGCGAGGAGCACCGCGCGGTGGACCAGTTCCGCGTAGTCGAGGACGCCCTGCATGTCGAGCACGTCCAGGTACTCGGCGAGGAAGGCGGCCGCGGCCCGCCAGTCGGGGCGGCCGATACGGCGGGCGAAGGCGTCCAGGGCGCCGGGCTCCAGACCCAGTTCGCGGCTGCGGGCGAGGACGGCGCGGACCTCGTCGGCGAAGCCCCGGGTGGTCAGGCACGCGCGCAGGTCGTCCGGCCAGCGCACGTGGGCGAGGCCGAGTCGCTCCAGGTCGGGCTGGCCCGCGAGGAGGCCCCGGACGGTGACGTCCTGCTCCGGGCCGGACAGGAGCCGCAGCGGCTCCACGAACAGGCCGGCGTCCTGGTGTGCGCGGACCAGGGCGTAGCAGAACGAGTGGAACGTGGTGGCGCGCGGCGCGCGTGCCGCCCCCGTGCGCAGCGCCATGCGGTCACGCAGCTCGACGGCCGCCCGGCGGCTGAACGTCAGCACCAGAACGCGCGCGGGGTCCCCGCCCCGGGCGATGCGCGCCGCCACGGACTCGACGAGCGTGGTGGTCTTCCCCGTGCCCGGACCTGCGAGGACGAGCAGCGGACCGGCCTTGTGGTCAACCACCGCGCGCTGTACGGCGTCCAGATGAGGGGGGTCCACAGGAGTCGGCGGGGTACGTACCAGCCGGTAAGCGCCACGGCTCCCCCGTCGCACCTCGGGGTGCGACGGGCGCCTGGTGGAGGAAGAGGAGCTCACGTGGTTCGCCGGTCCTGGTGGGTGTGCGATCTGTCACTGCGGGCGCGGAGCGCCGTCGTCGAGTCGTGGTGGTCGGGTCACGAGCGGGCCGGCCATCGCGCGTGGAGGGCGGTGACCGCGGGGTGAGAGAGACACGTGCAGCCGACGCTACGCCCGGGGATCGTGCGGAAGCAGCGCTTCCCCTTCATCCCCCGCGGCGCTCACGACGCATGCGCCCCTCATCTCACGAACGTACGTCATGCCACGGCCGTGCCCCGACTCCCCCGTACGGATCACGGGGTGCTCCCGGGGCCGCCGGATGGCCGAAGCTGTCAGGTGTGACCTTCCGCGCGCCCGCCGCCGTCCCACCGCGCCCGTGGCATGTCGAGCCGCGGTACGTGGCCCTCGGCGGCCCGGCCCACCTGCTTCAGGGGTGTCCCCTCCGCGCGGTAGTGGGCGAGCGCCCGCAGTTCGTGACCCGGCAGCAGGACGCCGTCCGCCCGGACCACGCGCCACCACGCGACCGCCCCTCCGTAGAGGGCCATCACCCGGCCGACCTGACGGGGACCGCCCTCCTCGAGCCACTCGGCGACGTCCCCGTACGTCATCACGCGCCCGGGCGGGACCGTCTCGGCGACCTCGAGGACGCGCTCGGCGTACTCCGGCAGAGCGTCCGCGTGGCCAGGGCGGGCATCCTCGTAGGTGGGCCCCCTGTCCTCGCGGTCCTGCCGGCGGCCCGCGGAGCCCGGGCGGATGTCGTCCTCCGGAAGGCTGTCCTCACTCATCCGCCCCATCCTGCCCCACTCCACCGACAACGTGACACCGTGACCACTGTGCGTAGTCCTCGCCCCCGAGCGGCGCTTCGGGCAGACTGTGCGCCCCCGCATTTGCACCCTGATGCCCCCCTGTGTCGGCGGGGCATGCCACCATCGTGCGGGCGGTGACCGGTGATACGAGATCAAGAAGAGACGATGAAGCAGCAGGGCGCACAGCCCGAGGGCGCTGAGAGCACCTCTGACGCTTCGTCGCGCCCGGACACCGCCGACGCGAAGGCGACGACCGGGAAATCAGCCGCGGAGCGCGCCGAGAGAACGTCGACCGAGACCACGGACGGGACGCCTGACGACGCACTCGCGTGCGAGGACACGCACGTCGAGAGGGTCGAGGGCGACGAACCGCTGCTCCCCGCGCGCGTGCACCGTCCCTCCGACCTGATGCGTCTCCTCGTGGGTGTGCTGGCCGTCGTGCTGCTGCTCGGCATCGCCGCGTTCGCCCACGGCACCACGTCGGGCCTCGAGCAGGACATCAACAAGGGCACCGGACAGGCGCCCGACCTGCTGATCAAGATCGCCGGGCTGGCGTCCAGCATCGCGATCCTGCTGGTGCCGGTCGCGTTCGCGATCGAGCGGCTGATCAAACGCGACGGCCTGCGCATCGCCGACGGCGTCCTCGCGGCGGTCCTCGCGCACGGGGTGACCCTCGCCACCGACCTGTGGGTCGCCAAGGGCGCCCCGAACTCGATCCAGGAAGCGCTCACCCAGCCCTCGCCCGGTGACATACACGCTCTGACCGACCCCGTGCACGGCTACCTGGCTCCGGTCATCGCCTACATGACGGCCGTCGGCATGTCCCGCCGGCCACGCTGGCGCGCGGTGCTGTGGATGGTGCTGCTCCTCGACGCGTTCTCGATGCTGGTGACCGGCTACACGACACCCTTCTCGATCATCCTGACGGTGCTGATCGGCTGGACCGTGGCCTACGGCACGCTGTACGCGGTCGGCTCACCCAACGTCCGTCCCACCGGGCAGACCCTGATCGCCGGGCTGCGGACCGTCGGCTTCCACCCGGTGAGCGCGGCGCGCGAGGAGCTGCCCGACACCGCGGAGACCGGCGACCGGGGACGGCGCTACTTCGTGACCCTGGAGGACGGTCCGCCGCTGGACGTGACCGTGGTCGACCGCGAGCAGCAGGCGCAGGGCTTCTTCTACCGCGCGTGGCGCAACCTGACACTGCGCGGCTTCGCGACGCGCAGCAGCCTGCAGTCGCTGCGCCAGGCCCTGGAACAGGAAGCTCTCCTGGCCTACGCGGCCATCGCGGCCGGCGCCAACGCACCGAAGCTGATCGCGACCTCCGAACTGGGACCCGACGCCGTCATGCTCGTCTACGAGCACACCGGCGGACGCACCCTCGACTCTCTGCCCGACGAGGCGATCACCGACGACCTGCTGCGCGATACCTGGCATCAGGTGCGGGCGCTGCAGTCGCGGCGCATCGCCCATCGCAGGCTGGTGGGCGACGCGATCCTGGTGGATCGTTCCGGCATGGTGATCCTGACCGACCTGCGCGTCGGCGAGATCGCGGCCGGTGACCTGCTGCTGCGCATGGACGTCTCCCAGCTGCTGGTGACGATCGGCCTGCGGGTGGGCGCCGAACGCGCGGTGGCCTCGGCGGTCGGCATGCTCGGCCCCGACGCCGTCGCCGACTGCCTGCCGATGCTGCAACCCATCGCCCTGAGCCGCTCCACGCGCGCGACGCTGCGGAAACTGGCCCGGGAGCGGGCGCAGCGCGAGCGCGAGGCCGTGCTGGAGGCGTCCCGGCAGGCCAAGCAGGCGCGGCTGGAGGCGAGCGCGGACGCCGCGGGACCCGTCGTACTCGAAAAGCCCGACAAGAAGGCCGTACGCGCGGAGCAGCGGGCCGAGAAGCGGGCCATCGACGAGGCCCTGGACGAGGCGCGCGAGGAGGACCTGCTCACCCAGATCCGCCACGAGGTGCTGCTGATCAGACCGCAGGCTCCGGTCGAGCCGGCCCGCCTCGAACGGGTGCGGCCGCGCACGCTGCTGAGTTTCATCGCCGGCGCGATCGGCGCGTACTTCCTGCTGACGCAGCTCACCCACATCGAGTTCGGCCCGCTCGTGGCCAACGCGGAGTGGGGCTGGGTCGCCGCGGCCGTGCTGTTCTCGGCGCTGAGCTACTTCGCGGCGGCGATGGCGCTGCTGGGCTTCGTGCCGGAGCGGGTGCCGTTCCTGCGGACCGTGGCGGCGCAGGTCGCCGGGTCCTTCGTCAAGATCGTCGCGCCGGCCGCGGTGGGCGGGGTCGCCCTCAACACGCGCTTCCTGCAGCGCTCGGGCGTGCGGCCCGGGCTCGCGGTGGCGAGCGTCGGCGCGTCCCAGCTGTTCGGCCTCGGCTGCCACATCCTGATGCTGCTGTCGTTCGGCTATCTGACCGGTACCGAGAAGACGCCGTCGCTGTCGCCCTCCCGGACGGTCATCGCGGGTCTGTTGACGGTGGCGGTGCTCGTGCTGGTGGTGACGTCGGTGCCGTTCCTGCGGAAGTTCGTCGTCACGCGCGTGAGGTCCCTGTTCGCGGGTGTCGTGCCGCGCATGCTGGACGTACTGCAGCGGCCGCAGAAGCTGGTCACCGGGGTCGGCGGCATGCTGCTGCTGACCGCCTGCTTCGTGATGTGCCTGGACGCGTCGATCCGCGCCTTCGGCGACCAGTCGACCTCGCTGAGCATCGCCAGCGTCGCGGTGGTCTTCCTCGCCGGCAACGCGCTCGGCTCGGCGGCGCCCACCCCGGGCGGTGTGGGCGCGGTCGAGGCGACCCTGACGGTGGGTCTGATCGCGGTGGGCCTGCCCAAGGAGGTCGCCGCGCCGGCGGTCCTGCTGTTCCGTCTGCTGACGCTGTGGCTGCCGGTCCTGCCCGGCTGGCTCGCCTTCAACTACCTCTCGCGCAAGGGCTCGCTGTAGGACGGCGGCCGCGGGGCGCCGACCGGTCCGTGGAGGTACCCCGGACGGCTCGCGCCCCGAGCGGCGCCCCGCGCGCGAGCGCAGGATGGGAGCATGCCGAGTTCCTGCCGACTGCGCGCCACGGCCGTGACCGCCACCGCCCTCCTGCTGTCCTCCGTACTGGCGGGCTGCGGCGACGACGCCAAGGACGAGGATCTGACAGCCCAGAAGCTGGACTGGAAGAGCTGCCCGGCCCCGTCCGCCGCGGAGGGCGGCGGTGCGGCCCCGTCGCCGCTGCCGGACGGTGACACCTGGCAGTGCGCCACCATGCGAGCACCACTGGACTGGAGCAAACCGAAGGGCGACACGATCGGGCTGGCGCTGATCCGGGCGAAGGCGAGCGGTGCCGCCGGCCGGCGTATCGGGTCGCTCGTCTTCAACTTCGGCGGCCCCGGCGGCTCGGGCGTCACCACCCTGCCCGCCTTCGGCAAGGACTACGCGGCCCTGCGCACCCGTTACGACCTGGTCAGCTTCGACCCGCGCGGGGTCGGCCGCAGCGCGCCCGTGCAGTGCGAGGACGACCAGCAGCTGGACGCCTACTTCCAGCAGGACGCGACCCCCGACGACGCCGCCGAGCGCACCGAGTTCCTGAACAGCACCAAGGACTTCAACGGGGCCTGCGAGAAGAACTCCGGGAAGGTGCTGCCGCATGTGCGCACCACGGACGCCGCCCGCGACATGGACCTGATGCGGCAGGTACTCGGCGACCCCAAGCTGTACTACTTCGGCATCTCCTACGGCACGGAACTCGGCGGCGTCTACGCCCACCTCTTCCCGACGCACGTCGGCCGCGCCGTGTTCGACGCGGTCGTGGACCCGACGCAGAACCCCGAGCAGAGCTCGCTGGGACAGGCCAGGGGGTTCCAGCTGGCGCTCGGCAACTTCGCCGAGGACTGCGTCTCCAAGACCGGGGACTGCCCGATCGGCGACAGCCCGCAGAACGTCAAGGACCGCATCGCCAAGCTGCTCAAGGACCTCGACGGCAAGCCGATCCCGGGAGTCTTCCCGCGCCGGCTGACCCAGACCGCCGCCACCGGCGGCATCGCGCAGGCCCTGTACTCCAAGGACTTCTGGGCGTACCTCACCGAGGGCCTGGAGCAGGCGTACGACGGTGACGGCAGGGTCCTGATGCTGCTGTCCGACTCGCTGAACGGGCGCAACGACGACGGCACGTACAGCAACATCACCGCCGCCAACGTGTCCATCAACTGCGCCGACGACAGGCCGCGGTACACCGCCGGCTATGTGGAGGGGAAGCTGCCGGAGTTCCGGGCGGCCTCGGCCCTGTTCGGCGACTTCCTGGCCTGGTCGATGGCCAGCTGCACCGACTGGGCGGTGGCGGGTGCCGCCGACCATCCGGACGTGAGCGCACCCGGGTCGGCGCCGATCCTCGTCGTGGGCAACACCGGCGACCCCGCGACGCCGTACGAGGGGGCGAAGAAGATGGTGGACGCGCTCGGCAAGGGCGTCGGCGTCGAGCTGACGTACAAGGGGCAGGGGCACGGGTCGTACGACAGCGGGAACAAGTGCGTGCAGGCCGCCGTGAACGGCTATCTGCTGAACGGCGAGGTACCGGCGGCCCGCACCGTCTGCTCTTGAAAAACCACAGGTCAGAGCGTTATCCACAGGCTCCGACGGTCGCCGCGTGATCCGCCTACCATGGCCTGAACGCCACCCGCGGCACGATGCGGGGGGCCTGCGAGGGGGGAAGGCGATGACGCGTTTCGTACGGTGGGCGGCCCTGGTGGCCGCCGCCGCACTGCTGACGGCGGGCTGTGGCGGCGGCTCGTCCGGCGACGGCAAGAACGGCCGGGGGACGAGCGGGAGCGACCCGTCGGCCGCCTCTCCGCCGGGCACGTCCGCGACGGCGGCCCTGCCCTCGTCTTTGACCTCGCAGAAGCCTTCCTGGGGGCGCTGCAGGGCCACCGCGGACTCCCCCGCGCCGGGCAGCGACTGGCAGTGCACGACGCTCAGGGCGCCGCTGGACTGGTCACGACCGGGCGGCGAGACCATCGGCATCGCGCTGATCCGGGGCAAGGCCCGGGGCGGTGACCGCATCGGCTCACTGCTGTTCAACTTCGGCGGCCCCGGCGCCTCCGGCGTGTCCACGCTGCCCGCGTACTCGGCCACGGTGTCCGCGCTGCGCGAGCGCTACGACCTGGTGAGCTGGGACCCCCGCGGGGTCGGGGCCAGCGAGGGGCTGCGCTGCCGCTCCGACAAGGCGATCCAGGCCGCCGAGGCGGTGGACGCCACACCGGACACCCCGGCGGAGGAACAGGCGTACTTCCGGGACGCCGCCGACTTCGGCGAGGGCTGCCAGAAGGCCGCCGGGAAGCTGCTGGGGCACGTCTCGACCACCGACACCGCCCGGGACATCGACCTGATGCGCCAGGTCCTCGGCGACAGGAAGACGCACTACTTCGGCATCTCCTACGGCACCGAGCTCGGCGGCGTGTACGCCCACCTGTTCCCGCAGAACGTGGGGCGGCTGATCCTCGACGCGGTCGTCGACCCGAGCGCCGGCACGGTGGGCCACGCTGAGAACCAGGCCCGGGGCTTCCAGCGCGCGCTGAACGACTACCTCAAGTCCACCGGCCAGGACCCGGAGCAGGGCTCACGGAAGATCGCGGACCTGCTGAAGCGGCTCGACACGAAGCCGCTGTCCACGGCGTCCGGGCGGAAGCTGACCCAGACGCTGGCGGTCACCGGCATCGTGCTGCCGCTGTACAACAGGTCCGGCTGGCCCACCCTCACCAGTGCCCTGGCCTCGGCGCAGGAGGGGGACGGCTCGGAGCTGCTGACCCTCGCCGACGAGTACAACGAGCGGGACGCCTCCGGCCACTACGGCACGACGACGCACGCGCAACGGGTCATATCGTGCCTGGACGACAAGCAGCGGCCGACGCTCGCCGAGACCAGGAAACTGCTGCCGGCCTTCGAGAAGATCTCGCCGGTGTTCGGGAGCTTCATGGGCTGGGACACGGCCGGCTGGTGCCACGAGTGGCCGGTGGCGGGTCAGTACGACACCCCGGAGGTGAAGGCGCCCGGTGCGGCACCGGTCCTGCTGGTCGGCAACACCGGCGACCCGGCGACGCCCTACGAGGGGGCCCGCCGGATGGCCGACGAGCTGGGCAGCGGTGTCGGTGTGGAGCTCACCTGGAAGGGCGAGGGACACGGCGCGTACGGGAGCGGCAGCGACTGCGTCGACTCCACGGTGAACGCGTACCTGCTGAAGGGGACGGTGCCGAAGGACGGCAAGGTCTGCTCATGACGACGGCGGGGGCCTCACGCACCGTCGATGCGCGAAGCCCCCGCCGTCCGGACCGGGATGCCGGCTCAGTAGACCGGCTTGTCCGGTTCGATCTGGTTGACCCAGCCGATGACGCCGCCGCCGACGTGCACGGCGTCCGAGAAGCCCGCGGACTTCAGCACGGCGAGGACTTCCGCACTGCGGACACCCGTCTTGCAGTGCAGGACGATCTTCTTGTCCTGCGGCAGGCTCTCCAGCGCGGTGCCCATCAGGAACTCGTTCTTCGGGATCAGCCGGGCGCCGGGGATCGAGACGATCTCGTACTCGTTGATCTCGCGGACGTCGATGATGTCGATGTTCTCACCGTCGTCGATCCACTCCTTGAGCTGCTTGGGAGTGATCGTCGAGCCGGCGGCCGCCTCCTGGGCCTCCTCGGACACGACGCCGCAGAAGGCCTCGTAGTCGATGAGCTCGGTGACGGTGGGGTTCTCGCCGCAGACCGCGCAGTCGGGGTCCTTGCGGACCTTGACCTGGCGGTACTGCATCTCCAGGGCGTCGTAGATCATCAGGCGGCCGACGAGCGGCTCACCGATACCGGCGAGGAGCTTGATGGCCTCGTTGACCTGGATGGAACCGATGGACGCGCACAGCACACCCAGAACCCCGCCCTCGGCGCAGGAGGGGACCATGCCCGGGGGCGGGGGCTCCGGGTACAGGCAGCGGTAGCAGGGCCCGTGCTCGGACCAGAAGACGGAGGCCTGCCCGTCGAAGCGGTAGATCGAACCCCACACGTACGGCTTGTTCAGCAGCACGCAGGCGTCGTTGACCAGGTAACGGGTCGCGAAGTTGTCCGTGCCGTCGACGATCAGGTCGTACTGGCTGAAGATGTCCATCACGTTGTCGGCTTCGAGCCGCTCCTCGTGCAGGACCACGTTCACGTACGGGTTGATGCCCAGCACGGAGTCACGCGCGGAGGCGGCCTTGGAGCGGCCGATGTCGGCCTGGCTGTGGATGATCTGCCGCTGCAGGTTCGACTCGTCGACCTCGTCGAACTCCACGATGCCGAGCGTGCCGACGCCCGCCGCGGCCAGGTACATCAGCGCCGGCGAGCCCAGGCCGCCGGCGCCCACACAGAGCACCTTGGCGTTCTTCAGCCGCTTCTGCCCGTCCATGCCCACGTCGGGGATGATCAGGTGGCGGGAGTACCTGCGGACCTCGTCTACGGTGAGCTCGGAGGCGGGCTCGACCAGGGGTGGCAGCGACACGGGGACTCCGTTGGTCGGTCAATCACTACAGTTGTTCTCCCCGTAACACTGCCACGGGCTTCTTCATTCCGAGACACCCGTTCCGACCCGCGAGACGATGTCGTCCCAGTAGCCGGGCATGGCCTCCCAGGGGTCGGTGCGCCCGCCGAAGTCCGTGCGGTCGGTGAACCAGATCGTGGCGGCGCCCTGCCAGCGGGCGATCCGCAGGGCTTCGTCGAGGTGCCCCAGCGGGACGCCGTGGACGAAGTGGCAGAAACGCTCGGGCGGGTGCTCGGCGGTCCACTCGGCCACCTGCGACCAGCGGTAGTCGCTCCACGCGCCGGAGAAGGTGACGAGCTGGTCGGCGTGTTCGGCGAAGCCGGGGTGCGGGTGGGTGCCGTGGCCGAGGACGATGTGCGCGCCGGCACGGAGCGCGCGGAGTGTGGTGACCGTGCGGCGGACCGCGGGCAGCGCGGTGCGCTCGGTCGGGCAGTGGTCGAGGAGGAAGCCGTCGGCCCGGTACCAGTCGGTGTAGCGCTGCGCGTCGGAGATCACCTCGCCGAAGGCACGGGTGCCGTACCGGGTGTCGAGGTGGCCGAGGACGCGGACACCGGCGTTGCGCAGCCGGCCGGCCGCTTCCAGGCAGTGCGGGTCGGGGCGGCTGCCGGGGCCGCCGCCGGAGACGTTCAGGACGACCCAGTGCAGGGGCGTGCCGGGGCGGGTGAGTTCGGCCCATTCGGTGGGGGCGACGAGGGGGTGCGCATAGCCGGGGATGCCCAGGCCGGTGTGGACGCCGGTGCTCGCGGTGCCCGCTCTTGTGCTGGTCACAGGCGGCACGCCGCCTCCATCCAGATGTCGGCGAGGGATTCCTCGAGGTTGATCCGGGGCCGCCAGCCGAGGCGGTCGCGCGCGGTGCGCACGTCGGCCTGCTGCCAGTTGCCGCAGCCGTCGGGGTACGGGTAGGCGACGGGAGCCGCGTGGTCGGAGTCGGTGCGCGGGTGGCCGATGGACACCCTGAGCTGACCGGGTGCTCCGTCGAGTTCGTGGAGGGCGCCGCCGTATCCGGCCACGCGGGCGAGCACGGCGGCGGCGTCTCGGAGGCGCACGGCACGGCCCGAACCGATGTTGATGACGCCCTGCGCGGCGGACAGGGAGGCGGCGTGGACTGCGCGGGCCACGTCGCGTACATCGACGAAGTCGCGCTGGGCGCCGAGCCCGCCGAGTTTGAGGTCGCCGTCGCCGGACTGCATGGCGCGGCGCATGGCGTCGGCGAGGCGGCCGAGGGGGGAGCCGGCGGGCGTGCCCGGGCCGGCAGGGGAGAAGACCCGCAGCACCACGGCGTCCAGACCGGAGCCCAGGACCAGCTCGGTGGCGGCGAGTTTGCTGACGCCGTAGGGGCCGCCGGGGCGGGGCACGGCGTCCTCGGCCGTGGAGGAGCCGGGCTGGCTCGGGCCGTACTCGGCGCCGCAGCCGATCTGCACCAGCCGGGCGCCGCAGCCGCTGCGGCGCAGTGCCTCGCAGACGGTGGCGACGGCGACGGTGTTGTGGCGGGTGAGTTCGCGGGCACCGCCGCGGGTGGCGCCCGCGCAGTTGACTACGACGCCGGGGTGGACCGCGTCGAGGAAGCGGGTGAGGGCGCCGGGGCTGCCGGACGCGAGGTCGAAGCGGACGTCGGCGTCGTCGCCGCGGCCGAGCGCGGTGAGCTGGACGGCCGGGTCGGCGACGAGGCGGTCGGCCACGAAACGGCCGAGGTAGCCGTTGGCTCCGATCAGCAGGACTCTCATCGGACGGCTCCCGGGGCCGAGGCTTCGGGTCGGGAGGTGATCATCTGGGGTTCTCCTTCAACGGGGGTGGTGCGGTTGCCTCCGGCGTCCGGACCGGGCGCCTGCGACTGGGTGTGGCGGTGGGCGGGTGACCGTCGCGGGACGGCGGCACAGCGGGGCGCCTGCGGCTGGTCGTGGGGGCGGCGGGCCAGTGGCCGTCGCGGGACGGCGGCACAGCGGGGCGCCTGCGGCTGGTCGTGGGGGCGGCGGGCCAGTGGCCGTCGCGGGACGGCGGTACAGCGGGGCGCCTGCGGCTGGTCGTGGGGGCGGCGGGCCAGTGGCCTGCGCGGGACGGCGGCACAGCGGGGCGCCTGCGGCTGGTCGTGGGGGCCGCGGGCCAGTGGCCTGCGCGGGACGGCGGCACAGCGGGGCGCCTGCGGCTGGTCGTGGCGGCGGCTGTGAACGGGCGGCCTTCGCGCGGTGACGGTGCGGTCGGCACGCGGCGGCGCCGTGGGGCGGGGTGACCGGAGAAGGCCCGGGGCGACCGACGGGGTCACCATGGCTGGTCCGAGGGGGCGTGGGCGGACGCTCGGGTCAGAGTGCGGGTCGCGTGCAGCAGCAGGGCGAGGGCGGCGACCGCGCAGGTGAGCGTGGGGACGGCGGCCGGGCCCCAGGTGTCGACGACCGTCTTCACGGGGGCCCCCACAGGGGCGAAGCCGGGGAGGCGGGCCGCGAACACGCTTGCCAGCGCGACCAGTTGGGCCGCTGCCGTCGCGGCGAGGGCGAGGGCGGCGCTGTGGGGGAAGCCGTGGAGGGTGAGGAGGCGGGCCAGGAGCAGGAGGGCGCCCAGGGTGGTGGCGCGTGCGTAGGCGGCGGGCTCGTCCAGCACCGCGGCGCACAGGGCCATGAGGATGCCGAGGGCACCGAGGTAGAGGGCGAAGGCGCTCAGCAGGAGGGGGCGCGTGGAGGCGGTGAAGTCCTCCAGTCCTCGGCTGGCCGTCAGCCTGCGGCGGGCGCGCACGGTGAACAGGTGGGCGCACCATGCGGCCGGGGCGCAGGAGAGGGCGAGCGCCAGGACGGGGGCGGCCGCGAGGGGCCAGGGGCCGTCCGGGGATCCCGTGGGCGGCTCGTCCGGGCCTCCGGTGACGGCGGCGTGGAGCAGGCCGTCGCCGAGGAGGGCGTAGGCGAGCAGCCAGCAGGTCGCCAGGCCGGCGACGCGCACGCCGGGCGGTGTGTGGTCCCTGGGGCCGAGCGGGCCGCGGGCGAGCGCCGCGCGCAGACCGAGCGCCAGGGCGAGGAGGCCCACGGCGGCCGCGATCAGCCGGTGTTGGCCGTGGGTGAGGCGAAGTGCCGCCACGGCGGCGGCGCACAGCGCGCCGGGCAGGAGGGTCAGCAGCGCCCAGTCGGCGCGGACCCGGGGGGTGGTGACGGAGGCGGCGGGCGGAGGCGTTTCGCCGTCACGCGGGGTGCGGGCGTAGAGCTCCTCGGCCAGCGAGAAGACGTCCCGGTGGCGGAAGCGTGCCGCGGTGCGGTCGGTGACGCCGTGGGCCTCCAGACCGGCCGCGATCTCCAGGGGGTCCACGGCCCGCTCGCACAGGTCGCGATGACGATGCATCAGCGCCTTCACGGGGTCCGCGGCGGTACGGCGGGAAGCGGCGGAGTGCGTACGCCCGGCGCCGGCCTCACCGGCACGGTCCGCACCCGGCCCGGCGACGGCACGCCCGGCACTCCGCTCGGCGCCGGCAGGTCCGGCACGCTCGGCACTCCGCTCTGCACCGGCACGCCCGGCACTCCGCTCGACGGTGGTACGCCCGGCACTCCGCTCGGCGGCGGTACGCCCGGCGGCCACCTCAGCGGTGACGCGCCCAGCACCGGGGGCACCGGCGCCCCAGGCACCCACGTCGCCCGTACGCCCTGCACGCGCCTCATCCGAACGCCCGGCGCCCGCCGCGCGGGGACGCCCGGCACGCGCCCCGAGCCCGTCCCCCGCCTCGCGGATACGCCCGACCCCCGACTCGCCCCCGAGCCCGGCCCCCGACTGGCCGACACCCTCCGCACCTCCCGCCTCGCCGGCACCCCCCGCACCTCCGACGCCGATGCCGTAGTCCCCTTCAGGGCTCCGGCTCTCCCCCGGCTCCCGGTTCTCCCGCGCCCGCGTGTCCCCCGTCAGCCACCGCTGTGACCGTGGGTCCCGTCCGCCGGGGTTGCTCGGCCTTTCGGAGCGGTCCGGTTCTCCCAGGCCGCTCGTCTCCCCGAGACCGCTCAACTCCCCCAAGCCACCCGCGTCCCCCAGGCCACCCCCTCCCCCGAGACCGCTCAAGCCCCCCGAGCCACCCGCGTCTCCCAAACCGCTCGTCTCCCCGAGACCGCTCAACTCCCCCGAGCCACCCGCGTCTCCCCAACCACTCGCTTCCCCCGAGCCGTTCATCGCGCTCCCTCCGCGGCGGGGACGGGGCCGGGGTCCCGTGCCGGGGGTCCCGCTTCGCGGCCGGGGACGTCGTGGGCCGCGAAGCGCGCGCCCGGCCCGGTCCAGTGGGCGGGGACGTGGGCCTCGGCGGGGGCGGCGAACGGGAGGGGGTCGCCGGCGGCGTCGAGGACGACCCGGCGGACCGGGCAGTGCGAGACGATCTCCAGGTAGATGCCGTGGGAGGTGGTGGTGTTCTGCTCGACGGTGAACAGTTCGAGCGCCCGGGCGCGGGCGGCGGCGCCGAGGCGCTCACGGCGTGCGGGGTCGCGCAGCAGCGTCAGGCACGCCTCGGCGAGCGCCCGCGGGTTGCGCGGGGGTACGACGAGACCCGTGCCGCCGATGACCTCCACCACCGCGCCGACGTCCGTGGAGACCGTGGCCCGGCCGCAGAACATGGCCTCGACCAGGCTCACCGGAAACCCCTCGACCACGCTGGACAGGACGGTCACGGAACCCGAGGCGTAGGCGTCGGCCGGGGACGGCACCTCGGGGCCGCCGATCTCCACGAAGGAGACCGGGTTGTCGCCGACCGCGTGCAGGCCGTCGGCCTCGTCGGGGAAGAGCTGTGCGGCCAGTGCCCTGCAGTGGCCGAGGTAGGCCGCGCCCCCGGGACCGGTGGGGGCGCCGACGATCCTGAGGCGGGTTCTCGGCTCCTCCTTGCGGATCTCCGCGAAGGCGTGCAGGAGGGACACCAGGTCCTTGGCGGGTTCCACGCGGCCGACCCAGACGAGGGTGCCGGGGTCCGCGGACTCGGCCGACTCGCCCACGTCCGCGAAGTGGGCCGCGTCCATGCCCGGGTAGACGGTGCGCAGCTTCGCCCGGTCGGCGCCGCAGCGTTCCAGCCAGCGGCGGGCGTGGGTGTTGCCGGGGGTGACGAGCACGGCCCGGCGGTAGGTCTCGGCGGCGAGCCTGCCGTGGAAGGCGGCGAGCAGCGCGCGGACCGCGGGTGCGGAGTCCGTGGCGGCCAGGTAGTGGGCGCGCAGGTGGACGCCGTACTCGGTGACGAGCAGGGGCACGTCGAAGAAGTGGTGGGCGAGCAGTCCGGGCAGCGCCGCCGGGCCGCCGGACGCGGCATGGCACAGGTCTACGGCGCCGAGGCCGTCGTCCCGGTACCAGTCGAGGGACAGGGGGCGCAGGGCGCGCTCCAGGTGGGCGGCCACGGCGAGCAGTTCGGGGACGCGCGCCTCACGCGCCGTACGCAGGGCGCCGGGCGCGCGACAGGCGCGTTCGAGGGCGCGTACGGCGGTCTCCGAGCGGAGCGCTCCGACCAGGCCGCCCTCGTCGCGGGCGAGTTCGGCGAGTCCGCGGAGCGCGCTGCCGAAACGGTCCGCCTCCGTGACGGACGGCTCCCCCACCGCCTCCGTGAAACCCGGACCGGGCAAGCGCGGCGAGTCGCCGGCGCCCGGGGCACCAGCGGCGGAGGGCCCGAGGGCGCCTCCTCCGGCGCACAACACGTCCGCGAGCTCCCCGTAGCACTCGGCGAAGCGCCGGCGCGCACGGCGCCCGTAGCTCTGGCCGTCGACCTCCGCTGTCCACAGCGGTGCGGTACGGACCCTGCTGACCTGCGGCGGCAGCGGTACCCAGCCCTCGTCCTCCTGCCGTTCGCTGCGGCTGAGCGCGTAGAGGTCGAACTCGTGCTGCCCGAGCCCGCGCACGAGCCGGTCGCACCAGAGCCTCGCGTCACCGCTCACATACGGATAGCCACCCTCCGTAAGCAACCCAATGCGCACAGTGCACCCCCGATCTCCCGTATGGGGAGCCGCCGTTGGCCCGACGGCTCGCAGCGGGACGAACGTATGCGGACAAGACGGTGGCGCGACGGACGGTTGTCCATCACGCCACCAGAAGGGGTGAACGGTCGTGACTTTCCGGTGCGGGGCGCGTTCCGTCGCGCTAGGAGATCGCTCGGACGCGCAGCGTCACATGCCGGACGGCGGTCGGGCGCCGCGCACGCGGGGGCTCACGCAGGCCGGCGTGACGTCGGGGGCGCCCGTCAACTCGCGGGGTAGGGCCAGGGATTGGCTCGGCAGTGGATGCCGTCGTGGTTCAGGAACTTGGTCTGCTGCTGCATGACCGGCGCCAGTTCGCCGTCCTTGTCGCAGGTGACGTGGCCGTAGCCGAGCCGGTGACCGACCTCGTGGTTGATCAGCATCTGCCGGTAGGCGTGGATCTGGTCACCGTATGTCGTCGATCCCTGGGCCCAGCGGTAGCCGTTGATCATCACGCGCTCGGTGGCGGCCGAGTCGCACGAGACGTTGTCCTCGGTGGTGTCGAGACCGGACTTGGCGCACCACTTGGCGGTGGTGCCGGGGCTGGCGAGCGTGATCACGAAGTCGACCTCGCCGGAGGGGACGCGCTGGAACGTACGGGCACCGTCGTGGGCCCAGCTCCGGTCGTCGTTGAGCGTCTTCTGCACGGCCTGGGCGAAGAGCGCGCCGTCGAGCCCGAGTCCGCGTTCCACGTCCACGCGGTAGGTGAACTTCCGGCCCTTGCCGGGTGCCTTGTCGACGCCGGGAACCGCGTCGAACTTCCCGGAACCCTTGGCCTTGGCGCCGAGCGCGTACGTCGTGCCCATCTTCTGCGCGTATGTCAGCGCCGCCACGGCGGGGGAACCCGACGGGGTGGGCCGCTGGTCCCCGCGGGAGGCGGATCCCCGGGCGTCGCGCGTCTGGTCGGACGCGGACCGCGCTCCGGCCTCGGCGTCGTCACGCCCGCCGGTGACCTGTCCGGCCACGACGACGGCCAGCACGGTGGTGACGGCGGCGGCCGCGATCCCGGTGAACGTGCGCCCCTTGGAGCCTTTGGCCCCGCCGGGCTCCCCCGCGGGCGGGGCGCCGTCGATCCGGCCGGGACGGGTGGGCCGCGGAACCGTGGTCGCGCCGGCGGACCGGGCGAGGGGGACACGGGGGGCGGAGAGGTCGTCGTCCGCGTCGAAGGCGTCGACGTAGTCCTGCCGGGGGCCCGCCTTGCGCTGGCGCGGCAGGGCGATCCCGGACCTTCCCGACTTTCCGGCGCCGCCCTGTGCGCTCAACTCGCCCCAGCCGCCGCCTGGTTCGCGCTGCTCGGGGTGCCCGCCACGGACCCGGGGGAAGCCGTGGGCCGGGGTGCCGTCGGGCAGTCGGGGCGTTCCGCGCCCGGGGGTGCCGTCGGGGAACCGCGGAAAGCCGTGCGCGGGGGTGCCGTCGGGGAACGTCGGCGCTCCCTGCGCGTTCCGCGGAGTTCGTGAGCCCTCGGGGCCCTGGGGGCCCCTGTTCGCGGAATCGTCCGCGGTGCCGTCCTTGTCCGCGGGTCGGGCAGACCCGCGCCGGCTGTGGCGTCCCACCTCGCCCGTCAGCTCCCCGCGCTCTCGGAGGCGCCCGACCGGTCGCCGCGCGCCGTGCCATCGGCACGGTCCACACTAGCGGCTCGGCCGGCACCCCCGGCACGGTCGGAACCGCCGGCACGACCGGTTCGGTCGCGTTCGCCACCGCCGGCACCACCGGTCCGGTCGCGTTCGCCACCGCCGGCACCACCGGTCCGGTCGCCGCCACCGGCCCGCCGCAGGCCATCGGCGCCCTCGGCGGCGGGCGTCAACTCCCCCGTGTCCGTGAGGAGTTCACGGAAGGCGTGGGCGACCGTCTCCGGGTACTCCATCATCGCCACGTGGCCCGCATCCGGCAGGGTGAGCAGGCGGGAGTCGCGGAAGGCACGGGCCGCCCTCTGGGCCATGCGGTACCCGACGAGCTGGTCCCGGCCGCCGTAGACGAGGAGGGTCGGCGCGAGGACCCGCTCGGCCTGGCGCCACAGCGCGTGTTGGCCACCCAGTGTGTAGGCGTTGACGAGCCCGCGCGCGGACCGCGTCATCGCGTCCCAGAAGTACGGCAGCCGCAGCCGCCGTTCCATCTCCTCCACCGCGTGCCGGAAGCCTTCGGGCGAGACCCGCGCGGGATCGCCGTAGCACAGGGCCATGACCCCGCGGACCCGCTGCTCCGCCGTCCACTCCTTGGTGAGCCGGGTGAACAGCGCGGCCACTCCGGGCACCGCGAGCAGGCCCGTCGGTACGGCCGTGCGCTGGACGCGCAGCTCCGGCAGGGCGGGCGAGACGAGGGTGAGCGTTCGCACGAGGTCCGGGCGTGTCGCGGCCACGCGCGTGGAGATCGCGCCGCCGAGGGAGTTGCCGAAGAGGTGCACGGGCCCACGCCCGGACGCGTCGAGGAAACGGATGACCGCGCGCGCGTGCCCGAGGACCGAGTAGTCGCCGTCGTCCGGTGGCGGGGAGTCGCCGAAGCCCGGCAGGTCGACGGCCTCGCCGTCGACGACCCCGTCGAGCAACTGCATCAGCGCCGACCAGTTCTGCGAGGAACCGCCGAGACCGTGGACGTAGAGCGCGGGCGGCAGGCCCTGGCGCGCCGGGGGTCTCGACCGCACCGCCAGCGTGACTCCCGGCAGCCCGACCGACCTGAGCCGCTCGCCCTCGGCGACCCTGACGGGCGACACCTTCGGAAGCACGGTGGTGGCCGGCACGGAGGGCAGCTCGGTCGAAGACATGCGGCAATGTTACGAGACGATCACGCTGTGGCTCATGTGTTCGCCGTCACAGAAGACGCCCGGATCGCTTGGCGACCGGATCGGGTGTCTCCTAGGCTCGAACTGAGGGCACCCGTACGTGGCCCCCTGATCGACAGGGACGTTCTAGGAAGGGAGCCCGCAATGACCGTCGACCCCACCGATCCCGAGACGTTCGCCGACGAGAGCGCCGAGGGAGCGCCCGGCGTACCGGAGATCGGCGTGGAAGCGCCGGAGGACGACGCCGCCGAGCAGCTCACGGACGTCACACCCGACCGCGACGACCCCCTGACCGAGGTGGACCCGACCCGCGGCGACGAGGGCGACCTCATCGAACAGGCGCGCGTCGTCTCCCTCGACGAGGACGACTACCGGTGAGCTGACGGGCGCCCGGCGACGCGACCGGAAGGACCGCGCTGACCAGCGGCGGGGGCGCTGTCGCCCGGAGCGCCCCTCTTTGCGACGCTTCGCGCGGCTGTCGCCGTTGTCCGGTCCGTGAAATTCTGCGCTCGCACCGCGCACAGCACGGTTACCGAAAAGTACGATGGCCGCGCGGCGCACACCGCGTGTGGACGACATTGGGAGGCGGCGTGACAGCCATCGAGCAGACAGAGGCGGCACGCCCGAGGGGGACGCGCCTGCCGCGCCGTGCCCGGCGGAACCAGCTGCTGGGCGCCGCCCAGGAAGTATTCGTGGCACAGGGCTACCACGCGGCGGCGATGGACGACATCGCCGAGCGGGCCGGCGTCAGCAAGCCGGTGCTCTACCAGCACTTCCCGGGCAAGCTCGATCTGTACCTCGCCCTGCTGGACCAGCACTGCGAGTCCCTCATCCAGTCCGTGCGGAGCGCGCTCGCGTCGACCAGCGACAACAAGCAGCGCGTCCGGGCGACGATGGACGCGTACTTCGCGTACGTCGAGGACGACGGCGGCGCCTTCCGTCTGGTCTTCGAGTCGGACCTGACCAACGAGCCCGCGGTGCGCGAGCGCGTCGACAAGGTCACGAACGAGTGCGCGGAGGCGATCTGCGAGGTCATCGCCGAGGACACGGGTCTGTCGCGCGCGGAGTCGATGCTGCTGGCGTCGGGTCTCGGCGGTCTCGCCCAGGTGGTGGCGCGTTCGTGGCTGCACAGCGACCGCAGCGTGCCGCGCGACCAGGCGGTCCAGTTGCTGACCTCGCTGGCCTGGCGGGGCATCGCCGGTTTCCCGCTGCACGGCACGGACCACGCCTGACGCGAGGTCGAGGGGGACGTTTGTTCCCGTCCGATGTTCGCTGTTGGCGTTCTCGGGCGGAGCATGAACGTCCCCGCACCGGGCTAATGTGTGCTGGGTACGGCGCGGAAGGTCGCGCACTTCACCGACCGTCGGAGGGACATACCCGTGGAGGTCAAGATCGGCGTGCAGCACGCGCCTCGCGAGATCGTTCTGGAGAGCGGTCAGAGCGCTGACGAGGTCGAGCGCGTGGTGGCCGACGCTCTCGCCGGAAAGACGCAGCTGCTGAGCCTCACGGACGAGCACGGCCGCAAGGTCCTGGTCCCGGCCGACCGCCTCGCGTACGTCGAGCTGGGCGAGCCGGCGCCGCGCAAGGTCGGCTTCGGCGCGCTGTAGGGCATGTGACGGGAGGGGCCCGGTGACCGACTGGTCGCCGGGCCCCTTTCGTGCGTCGGTCGCGCCACGGCGGGTACCCGCCGTCCCCCGCCGTCGGCGGGAACCCGCACAGATGGAGCACACCACGGACACGGTCGAGGGTTGCGTTCCGCAGGTCACGGGTAGGACGGGCTACGACCGTGAAGCGCAGGTCCGGCCGTGTGGGAGGGACTCGTCATGTTGTTTGAAGCACTCGGTGCCGCGCTGCTCGGTGTGGTGCTGGCCGGGGCGGCGGTCCACCGGCTGTCCCACCGCCTGCCCACCCGCTCGCTCGTACTGGCGACAGGTGTCGCGGGAGCCCTCTTCGGGGCGTTCCTCACGCACAGCGCGCTGGGCCCCGGCAGCCTCCTGCTGAACCTCGTCGGCGCCGCGGTGGTCTCCGCGGCCTCGCTCTCACTGCTGCTGCGCCCGGCCGGCCACTTCCGGCGACGATCGGCCCCGGCGTGACGGAGGTGGCGGAACGCCTCGGACGACCAGCCCGCCTGCACGCGCCGATCGGGCGCCCGGCCCGCCTGCACCGCCTGAACGGAACGTGACCGGATCCGACCGGACCGGCGCCGCCCGCCCACCCGTGTCGACGGGTCGGGCGGGCGACCTCTTTCCCGGGCGTGCCGGGGCGGCTGGGGCGACGCGGCTGGACCGGGCCGCCCTGGCCGCCGGACCCGGCGCGGCGATCCGCCGGCGCGGCCGTCCGCGGCGCCGCCATCCGCCTGGTGTGCGGCTTCCAGCCGGTCCCGGCCGACTGGGCCGCCAGGTCCGGCGCCGCCATCCGCTTGGCGCGGGCAACCTCCAGGTCGTCCCCGGGCCGGCTAGGCCGCCAGGCCCAGCGCCGCCATCCGCTTGGCGCGGGCAACCTCCAGGTCGTCCCCGGGCCGGCTAGGCCGCCAGGCCCAGCGCCGCCATCCGCTTGGTGTGCGCCTCGGTGATCCGGGAGAACATGCGGCCGACCTCCGCGAGGTCGAAGCCGTCCGCGACGCCGCCCACGAGCATCGTCGACAGCGCGTCCCGGTCGGCGACGACCCGCTGGGACTGCGAGAGCGCCTCGCCCATCAGCCGCCGCGCCCAGAGCGCGAGCCGTCCGCCCACCCGCGGCTCGGCGTCGATCGCCGCGCGCACCTTCTCGATGGCGAAGCTGGCGTGCCCGGTGTCGTCCAGCACGCCCAGCACCAGCGCGCGGGTGTCGGCGTCCAGCCGGGCGGCGACCTCCCGGTAGAAGTCGCTGGCGATCGAGTCGCCGACGTACGCCTTGACGAGTCCCTCCAGCCAGTCCGAGGGTGCCGTCTGCTTGTGGAAGCCGTCGAGGGCGGCGACGAAGGGCTGCATCGCCGACGTCGGCTCCTCGCCGATCTCCGAGAGCCGGTCGCGCAGCTGCTCGAAGTGGTGGAACTCGGCCGACGCCATCTTCGCCAGTTCCGCCTTGTCCGCCAGTGTCGGCGCCAGCTTGGCGTCCTCCGCGAGCCGTTCGAAGGCGGCCAGCTCGCCGTACGCGAGCGCGCCGAGGAGGTCCACGACGGCGGCCCGGTACTGAGGCTCGGCGGAGGCCTGCGCCCAGTCCTGGGCGGCGACTCCGGTCGCCCGGGGGGCGGCTTCTGCGGGGGCGTCGGAGGTGTTGTCAGGCGTCGTCATGAAGCGCACAATAGCCCGCTCCATGCACAGTGGAAGCCCCTGGTCAATGACTGTGACCCCGGCTACGTGACCAATCCGGCCATCACATGTGCGCGTTTCCGGGGTACAGTGGTAAGGCGCCCGCCGAGTATTCGACGGGCCGCACGAATGAGGATGCCCGGTCGGTGGCCCGATCGGCTCCGACCCGACAGCCCTCCTCGTCCGTACGGCAGTGGTCGTACGGAACCCGGAGGGGGACCCTCAGCGGTTCGAGCGCTAGAGCGTCGGCAGTGGTCCCGTGTCCCCACGGCCCGCCAGTAACGCAGCCGACGTCCCCCGGCACGGTCCTGACACGACCCCCGCGCTCGCCTCGCACCGCGCACACAGAAGAGGCAGCACCCTGACTACTTTCCGAGACCTCGGGATTCTTCCCGAGACCGCCGAGGCCCTCGAAGCCGTCGGCATCATGACGCCGTTCCCCATCCAGGAGATGACGCTCCCCGTGGCCCTGTCGGGCTCCGACGTCATCGGCCAGGCCAAGACCGGCACCGGCAAGACGCTGGGCTTCGGTCTCCCGCTCCTCGAGCGCGTCACCGTCCCCGCGGACGTCGAGGCCGGCCGCGCGAAGCCCGAGGACCTCACGGACGCGCCGCAGGCGCTCGTCGTGGTCCCCACCCGCGAGCTGTGCACCCAGGTCACCAACGACCTGCTGACCGCGGGCAAGGTCCGCAACGTGCGCGTCCTCGCCATCTACGGCGGCCGGGCCTACGAGCCGCAGGTCGAGGCCCTCAAGAAGGGCATCGACGTCGTCGTCGGCACCCCGGGCCGGCTGCTGGACCTCGCGGGCCAGAAGAAGCTCAACCTCAAGCACATCAAGGCGCTCGTCCTCGACGAGGCCGACGAGATGCTCGACCTGGGCTTCCTGCCCGACGTCGAGAAGATCATGAACATGCTGCCGGCCCGCCGTCAGACGATGCTGTTCTCGGCGACCATGCCGGGCGCGGTCATCGGCCTCGCGCGCCGCTACATGTCGCAACCCACGCACATCCGTGCCTCCGAGCCGGACGACGCGGGCCACACCGTCGCCAACACCAAGCAGCACATCTACCGCGCGCACAACATGGACAAGCCCGAGCTGGTCGCGCGGATACTGCAGGCCGAGGGCCGGGGCCTCGCGATGGTCTTCTGCCGCACCAAGCGGACGGCGGCGGACCTCGCCGACCAACTCCAGCAGCGCGGTTTCGCATCCGGCGCGGTCCACGGCGACCTGGGCCAGGGCGCCCGCGAGCAGGCGCTGCGCGCCTTCCGCAACGGCAAGGTCGACGTCCTCGTCTGCACCGACGTCGCCGCCCGCGGCATCGACGTCGAGGGTGTCACCCACGTCATCAACTACCAGTCCCCCGAGGACGAGAAGACGTACCTGCACCGCATCGGCCGTACCGGCCGCGCGGGAGCCAAGGGCATCGCGATCACCCTCGTCGACTGGGACGACATCCCGCGCTGGCAGCTCATCAACAAGGCGCTGGACCTCGGGTTCAACGACCCGCCGGAGACCTACTCCACCTCCCCGCACCTCTTCGAGGAGCTGAAGATCCCGGCCGGCACCAAGGGTGTCCTGCCGCGCTCGGAGCGCACGCGCGCCGGGCTGTCGGCGGAGGAGGTCGAGGACCTCGGCGAGACCGGTGGCCGTGGAGCGCGCGGACGCGGCGACCGCGGCGACCGGGGTGGTCGCAATGACCACCGCGGTGGCGGGGACGACCGTGGTGGCCGGGACGACCGTGGTGGCCGGGACGAGACCCGTTCCGCGGACCGTGAGCGTACGGCCCGGACGCCGCGCCGGCGCCGCCGCACCCGCAACGGTGCGCCGATGGACGCGGACCAGACGCTGTCGGTGACCACGACGCCGGTGGCCACTCCGGCGGTCGTGACCGACGCCGCCGTGGCGGACGACATCACCTCGCCCCGCACCCCGCGTCGCCGTCGCCGCACCCGTAACGGCGCGGCGCCTGAGGCCCTGCCTGCCACGGCAGCAGCGCCGGTGCAGCCGGCGGCCCCCGAGGCCGCCGAAGCCGCTGTGACGACGGCCGAGGGTCCGGCTCTGGACGCCCCGGCCACGGACGCCGAGGCGACGCCGGCCCGTCGGCGCCGCACGCGCAAGTCGGCCGCGTCGGTGGGCAGTTCGGCGGAGTCGCCGGCTGACGCCAGCAGCGTGGCCGTGTCGGAGACGCCGGTCGCCGAGAGCGCGGCGATCGCCGAGGTTGTCGCGGCCGAGGCTCCGGTCGCCGCGCCGCGTCGTCGTACGCGGAAGGCTGCCGCCGCGGCTCCGGCCGAGGTCGCCGTCGAGACAGCCGAGGGTTCCGCGGCCGCCGAGGTGGCCGCGCCCGCGCCGCGCCGTCGCACCCGCAAGACCGCGGCTCCCGCCGAGGCCGCCGTCGAGACGGCCGAGGGTTCCGCGGCCGCCGAGGTCGCCGCGCCCGCGCCGCGTCGCCGCACCCGCAAGACCGCGGCCCCCGCCGAGGCCGCCGTCGACACCGCCGAAAGTGCCGTCGAGACCAAGCCGCGCCGGACCCGCAAGACCGCGGAAGCCGTGGTCAGCGCGGAGCCGGCCGACGAGACCGTCGCGGCCAAGCCGCGCCGCACCCGCAAGACCGCGGAAGCCGTGGTCAGCGCGGAGCCGGCCGACGAGACCGTCGCGGCCAAGCCGCGCCGCACCCGCAAGACCGCGGCCCCCGCCGAGGCCGCCGTCGACACCCCCGAAGGTGCCGTCGCGGCCAAGCCGCGTCGGACCCGCAAGGCCGCCGAGAGTGTCGAGGGGGTCGGGATTCCGGCTCAGGCCACGCAGGAGCCGGAGGCCGCGCCGCGTCGTCGTACGCGGAAGGCCGCGGATGCCGTCGAGGTCGCCGGTGGCTCGGCCGAGGTCACGCCGCGGGTGCGGCGGGCGCGTAAGGCCGCGGACGCGGTGGAGCCCTCCGAGGGCTGAGTGTTCTCTGTCTGACGTCGACGGCCCGATTCCCTGCGTGGGGGTCGGGCCGTCGGCCGTGTGGGGGTGCACGCCTCGCCCCTCCGCGGCGGGGATGCGCCTTCGCGGCAGGGGCGCGCCTGCGTGGCGGGCCGCGCCCGGGCTGTTTTCGCCCCCGCCGCCCCTTCCCGTCCCGTCCCCCGGTGGCTCCGCCCCCGGACCCCCGCTCCTCAAACGCCGGAGAGGCCGGGACATCCCCGTATCGCCGCTACCCGTCGCCCCCGTTACCCTCTCCCCGTGAGCAGCCGACCCGCATTCAGTCCGCCGTCCAGTGCCCGTGCGTACGCTCTGCGGACCGTGCGTGGGGAGTTCGCCGTCGTTGATGCGCCGGTCGCGCCCGGTGTGGAGGCCAGGGGGGTTGCCCTGCTGGTGCCCGGGTTCACCGGGAGCAAGGAGGACTTCACGCTGCTGCACGAGCCGCTCGCGGCGCGCGGGTACCGTACCGTCGCCGTCGACGGCCGGGGGCAGTTCGAGTCCGACGGGCCCGCCGACGACGAATCGCCGTACGCGCAGGAGGAGTTGGCGCGGGACGTGCTCGCGCAGGCTGCGGCGCTCGGTGGTCCCGTGCAGTTGGTCGGGCACTCTCTCGGCGGGCAGATCTCGCGGGCCGCCGTACTGCTCGACCACTCACCCTTCGACTCGTTCACGCTGGTGGCCTCGGGCCCGGCACAGATCTCGGACTCCCAGCAGCAGCGCGTGAAGCTGTTGCGGGACGCGCTCGCGGTGATGAGCATGGCGGAGGTCTGGGAGGCGATGCAGGCGATGGTCCCGCCGGAGGAGGTCGAGCTGCCCGACCGCGGCCTCGGCTACCAGGAGCTGTTGCGCCGCCGCTGGCTGGGCAACAAGCCCGCCCAACTCATCGCCACAGGACGACAGTTGTGCACGGAGCCGGACCGGGTCGCCGAGCTGGCCGCCGCTCCGCTCCCGCTGCACGTGCTGTCGGGCGCTCGTGACGACACCTGGCCGGTGACCCTCCTGGACGACATGGCCGTACGACTGAAGGCGCGCCGGACGGTCGTCCCGGGAGCCGAGCACTCACCCAACGTGGAGCAGCCGCTGGTGACCGCGCGTGCCCTCGCCGACTTCTGGGACACCACCGGGGGCTGACCCGGCGGGCGGTGTCAGTACTGGGTCCGCAGGTGCTCCCAGAAGCCGTCGCGCAGCGCCCGCCGCAGGTCCGCCTGGCCGCGGAGCGAGTACTGCAGCAGGCCCTCCGCCTCCACCAGCAGGTCCTGGTCCACCGAACCCGGCAGGTAGGGGTGCCCCGGCAGCAGTTCCACCAGGGACTCCCGGCCGCGCGCCGCCAGCCACTTCGCGGCGACCTGCGCGCCGACGAACCGGACACCCTCCCGGGTCGGCCGGGCGGCCGGGCCCTCGTGGGTCGCGGCGGTGCGCCGGGCGACGTACGGCTTGAAGAAGTCGAGGTCGAGGGTGCGCTGGCTGTCGACCTCCCACAGCAGCGGCTCGGCCTGGTTGCGGCCCTCCGGCGCCTCGATGCCCCACAGGTGCACCCGCGCCCCGTACCCCTGGGCGGCCTCGACGGCGGACACCAGGTCCTCGTCGCCGCCGAGCAGGGCCGCGTCGCTGATGGCGCGGTGCCGGGCGAGTGACTCCAGGTCGGAGCGGATCAGCGAGTCGACGCCCTTCTGCTGGTTGTTGGCGTTCAGGTTGCCGAGGCGGACCTTGACGTCGGGGAGTTCGGCGATGCTCTGCTGTTCCCCCGTGTGGATGCGGCGTCTGGCGCCGTCGTACCAGTAGACCCGCAGCAGGCGGCTGTCCGCGAAGATCGTGCGGCCGCGGTCGATGAGCGCCTCGATCAGCCCCTCGGTGTCCAGCTCGAAGGCGCGCCGGTCCTCCGTGCCCGCCACCAGTCGCCCCGCGGCCGCGTACAGGTAGCCGGCGTCGACGAAGATCGCGTGGGTGGAGGGCGTCTTCGCCACCTCGGCGAGCATGCGCTGGAGCAGCTCGTTGGTGCGGTCGATGCGGGCGGTGAGCGCCGCGAGGTCGTCGTTCATCACGCCCATTGTCCCGGCGGTCACGCTTCGAACACAACCGGTCCCGGTCAGTCTCGTTCACCACACTTACCGGTCGGTAGTTAGGCGTTCGAAAAATTTCTTTAGCGTAGGGAATGTTCGTAACACGAAGCAGGTTCACTCATATGGAACAGGAGGCGCCGATGCCTCCCACGCCACCCACCAGTAGTTCTCCTCAGGAGGATGACCAGACGAAGGGAGAAGCCCATGCGCTTCGAAATCATGCGACTCGACGACGTCGACGGCACGCCCGTCGACAGCACCGTCGTGGACGCCGCCTCCGTCAACCGAATCGTTCAGCAGGCTGCCTCGATTGGCCAGCGGCTGTGGATCCGGCCGGCCGGGACCTCGGCCTCATAACCCCCACGGTCCCACACAGATTCCAGAGCCCCGGCGCGCATCGACCCGATGCCGAGCCGGGGCTCTGCGCATGCCCGGGGCTCAACCCCCCCGTACGACCTGTGTGATCCCGTTGATGATCTGCTGGACGGCGATGGCGGAGAGCATCATGCCCGCGAGCCGCGTCACCAGCACCACGCCGCCGTCCTTGATGACCCGGATGATCAGCAGCGAGTACCGCATCACCACCCACAGCACGACATGGATGGCGAGGATCGCCGACCACACCGACACCTGCGAGGAGATGCTGTCGGCCTTCTGCACGGCGAGGATCACGGACACGATCGCGCCGGGGCCGGCCAGCAGGGGCATGCCCAGCGGGACGAGCGCGACGTTGACGTCCTTGGTCTGCTTCGGCTCGTCCGTCTTGCCGGTGAGCAGGTCCAGCGCGATCAGCAGGAGCAACAGACCGCCCGCGATCATCAGCGCGGGCACGGACACGTGCAGGTAGTCGAGGATCTGGTGCCCGAGGAGTCCGAAGACGGCGATCACCCCGCCGGCCACGCAGACGGCCTGGAACGCCATGCGCTTCTGCACCTTGCCGGGCCGGCCGGCGGTCAGCGCGAGGAAGATCGGGGTGATCCCGGGGGGATCCATGATGACGAAGAGGGTGAGGAACAGGGAGCCGAAGACGGCGGCGTCGAACATGGGTGAGCTGCAGACCTTGCGAGGAGGGAGACGGGTGGAGGGACGAGGGGGCTCAGGCTCCGCCGGCGCCCGGCACCGGGAACGCGCCGGTCGCGCGCCGGGTGATCTCGCCGTAGACCTCGGGGTCCGTCGTGTACTCGCCGAGCGAGACGGTCTTGCGGCTGCCGTGGTAGTCGCTCGACCCGGTGGTGAGCAGGCCCAGATCGCCGGCCAGGGCCCGCAGCCGCGCCCGGGTGTCCGGGTCGTGGTCCATGTGGTCGACCTCGATGCCGTCGAGTCCCGCCGCGGCCAGCTCCGCGATCGCGGATTCGGGCACGGTCCGGCCACGCTTGGCGGCGGCCGGGTGCGCGAAGACGGTGACTCCGCCCGCGCCCTTGACCAGGCGGATCGCCTCGAAGGGGTCGGTCTCGTGCTTGGGCACGTGGACGCGGCCGCCGTCGGCGAGCCAGTCCGGGGTGAAGGCGTCGTTCACGGTCGGTACGACGCCGAGCTCGACGAGCGCGGTCGCGACGTGCGGGCGCCCCACCGAACCGTCGCCGGCGATCCGCGCGACCTGCTCCCAGGTGACGGGCACGCCCAGTTCCCGCAGCTTGGCGACCATGCCACGCGCCCGCGGCACCCGGTCGTCGCGGACCAGCTCGCGTTCGGCGAGCAGGGCCGGCTCCCCGGGGTCGAAGAGGTAGGCCAGCAGGTGCATGCTGATGCCGTCGACGCGGCAGGACAGCTCGGCGCCGGTGACCAGGGTGAGCCCGGCGGGCAGCGCGGCGAGGGCCTCCGCGTGTCCGCGGGTGGTGTCGTGGTCGGTGAGCGCGACCACGTCCAGACCGGCCGCGGCGGCGTTGCGCACCAGCTCGGCCGGGGTGTCCGTACCGTCGGAGGCCGTGGAGTGGCAGTGCAGATCGATGCGCACGACGCTGACTCCAGGCGGTGACGTGACGGACGGGGACGCTTCAGCATAGCGGCATTTCACCGCCCCCCTGTCACACCCACACCCGCCCGGCGCCCCCTACACCCGAGCCTCGGCGGACCGCGCCTTCCAGGCCGCCCCGGCAGCACCCGTCAGGAGGGCGGGAGACCGCGTGACCGGCCCCGCGCGGCCCGCACCCGGCACCGCACCGGCCGGGGTCACGGCTCCAGCAGGCGCGGCGACAACGCCCCGCACGGCACGAGTTCCACCTCGGCGCCGGCGTCCCGCAGATCGGTCAGCACCAGCTCGTCGTACATGAGCAGTCCCGACTGCTCGGGCCACACGACCGCCCACACCCACAGCCCGAGCGCCTCGCCCGCGAAGACGGCCCGGTCGTCCGGGCTGCCGGTGACGTGCCAGAGCGGGGTGGGGCGGCCGGCGGCGAGGACCTTCGCCTGGGCGGGCTTCTCGACGTTCATGTACGGCCCCGGGTCCGGGCCGTCGATGCCTGCGTACCGCGCGCCGAGGCCGACGCCGAGTTCCTCGGCGACCAGGATCAGCTCCCCCACACCGCCCAGCGGGCCCGGCCCGGTGCAGGCCACGGCGGTCGCGCGGCCGCCACTGCGGTCGTCGCCCGCGCAGGCCACGCCCGTGAAGAGCCAGCCGACAGGCAGCGGCCACGGCATCCACACCGGTACCTGCGTGCGGTGCACGACGACATCGAGGGCCTCGACACTGGGTGGGATCACGGGCTGGAGCGGATGCACGGTGCCGTGCACGTCGCACTGCCAGGCATCGGAGAAGAGTCCGGGAGCCCTGACCCGGCCACCACACTTCGGGCAACTGGGTTCGCCCCTCATAGGGCCCCACGGTCCTACCCCTGCTCCGCCACGTCAAGGACGATCACCCGTCCGGACGGAACCCCTGACGAGGGAAAATTACATGTAACTTGCATTAATTAGCTGCGCTAACTTATTATGTGTAAACGACAACGATCCCGGAAGGGGAGCAGGCATGCACACCAGTACAGGGGGTCCCGCCGACGGCGACCCGTTCGACTCCGGGGCGGGCGGCCTCCTGCGGCAGCCGAAGGCCGTCTGGGCGACCGCCGGCGCGTCCGTCGTCGCCTTCATGGGCATCGGACTCGTCGACCCGATCCTGCCGTCCATCGCCCAGGGCCTGGACGCCACCGCCAGCCAGGTCTCCCTGCTGTTCACCTCGTACTTCCTCATCACCGCCGTGGCCATGCTGGTGACCGGCTTCGTCTCCAGCCGCATCGGAGGCAAGAAGACCCTGCTGCTCGGCCTCGCCCTCGTCGTGGTCTTCGCGGGCCTCGCCGGCACCTCCGGGTCGGTCGCCGAACTCGTCGGCTTCCGGGCAGGCTGGGGCCTCGGCAACGCGCTCTTCGTCTCGACGGCCCTCGCGGTCATCGTCGGCGCCGCGGCCGGCGGCAGCGCGGCCGCCATCCTCCTCTACGAGTCCGCCCTCGGCCTCGGTATGGCGTGCGGCCCGCTGCTGGGCGCGCTGCTCGGTGACGCCAGCTGGCGCTACCCCTTCTTCGGCACCGCGTTCCTGATGGCGGTCGGCTTCCTGTGCGTCACGGTGTTCCTCAAGGAGCAGCCGCGGCCCGCGCGCAAGACCTCGCTGCTCGACCCGCTCAGGGCGCTCGGCCACGGCGGGCTCGCCTCGGCGGCGGTCTCGGCGTTCTTCTACAACTACACGTTCTTCACCGTGCTGGCCTTCACCCCGTTCGTGCTGAACATGACGCCGTACAGGTCAGGCGCGGTCTTCTTCGCCTGGGGTGTGCTGCTCGCCGTCTTCTCGGTGATCGTGGCGCCGCGCCTGCAGAAGCGGTTCGGCTCGCTGAAGGTGCTCGGCGGTTCGCTGGTGCTGCTCGCGGCCGACGTGCTCGCCCTCGGATACGGCGACCACACCACGGCCGTCGTCTGCACGATCCTGTCCGGCGCGTTCATCGGCGTGAACAACACGGTGTACACGGAGCTCGCGCTCGGCGTCTCGGACGCGCCGCGCCCGGTGGCGAGCGCCGGCTACAACTTCGTGCGCTGGTTCGCGGCCGCCGCCGCGCCGTACTTCGCGCCGAAGATCGAGGAGTGGACCGACATCCACGTCCCGTTCGCGGTCGCGGCGGTGACGGCGGTGCTGGGCGCGGTCGTGGTCGTCGTACGGCGCCGGGCGCTCACCCACGACGCACAGGAACACGAACCGCGGCACGCGACCGAGGACAGCGTCACCGTGTTCGCCAACTGACCTGCGTCAGCCGTGAGTTGGTGACATGGATCACTCCAGCGGGACGGACGTGCGGGACGGATCCCGCAGGTCCGTCCCGTGCGTCAGCCAGCGCTCCTGGAGGGCCTGGGCGCCGTGCACCCGTTTCCAGGCGGCCTCGTTGGGAGTCATCGGCAGCAGCGGCAGAAACCGTACGGGGTCGAGCGGCTCGTCGAGTGCGAGGTCCTCGACCAGACCGCCGGGCTCGGCGACCAGCACCGAGGTGAACGGGGCGCCGGGCCACAGGGGTTCACCGACGTCGAGGGACGCGCCGGGCGTCACGACCACGCCCTCGACCTGCGGGGACGCGGCGAGGACGGCGAGCGGGCGGAGCACCTTGTCGGTCTCGGCCAGGCCGCCGCGGACCGACAGGACCAGCTCGGCTCGCGGCCCCCTGACCGGGTCGGCGAGCATCGCGGTGGGATCGCCCATCGGCTGCGCGGACATGCCGAGCGTGGCGTAGCGGACGATGTCGCCCTCCTGGAAACGCAGCACCTCCAGGCGGTCGGTACCGACGAAGGTGACCGCGGCGCGCGCGTCCGGTTCGCCCAGCGCGGTGCGCAACCGGGCCTCGACCAGAGGAAGAACATCTGCCATGCCGCGAGCATAGAACTCACCAGTAGCGGGCAAAGCAGCGCCTTGACACTTCAGCCGGCTGTTACTCTTGCCCGGTGGTTCGGGGCAGCACGCAGAAGCGTCGCGATCGAGTCCCGACACCGACGAGAGTCCCCTGCGGGGGCTCCCCGCAAGGGGATTGGATCGTCCCTCACGAGGGACCGGCCGGAGGAGGTGGGGCTGCAATGGACCGAAGTCACCCGTGCAGTAGCACCCGCTCTTCCCGCCGCTGATGTAGCTGCTCCGGCTCTGGCTGGCCGCCACCTCTCGCACTCGCCTCACCGCGGAAGAGCGCTTCGTTTCGTTGTACCTGATCCGTCTGATCCGTCTGATCCGCATCAGTGCCTGTATCAGTAGCGAAGCTCGCCACCGCGACGGTGCGGTGCTCCCCGCTTTGTGGACGTGCCGAACATCCTTCCCCTGCCCGCGGGCGGGGAGCCGTGGAGGACGTCCCCATTCCGGGCAGTTCCATCCGTTCGCGGGCGGCCTTTCGTTGCTTGTTCGCGAAGGAGCCTGCCATGTCGATGATCCGTGACCTGCGTGCCGTCGTCCGCCCGTCCCGCCCCTCCCCGCGCAAGGAGAGCGGCGTCTACGACACCACCCGCGACCCCTCGACACCGTCGGCCGTCATCGACTGCGCGGTCTACCGCGACGGCGCCCGCGTCGCGTCGGTGAAGCCGCTGACCCCGCACGAGGCGATGCGCCAGGTGCGCCGGGACGGCGGGTTCGTGTGGATCGGCCTGCACGAGCCGACCGAGGCCGAATTCTCCGGTATCGCGGGCGAGTTCGGACTGCACCCGCTGGCCGTCGAGGACGCCGTGCAGGCCCACCAGCGGCCCAAGCTGGAGCGCTACGACGACTCCCTGTTCACCGTCTTCAAGACCATCCACTACGTCGAGCACGACCAGCTCACCGCCAACAGCGAGGTCGTCGAGACCGGCGAGGTCATGTGCTTCACCGGACGGGACTTCTTCATCACCGTCCGGCACGGCGGCCAGGGCTCGCTGCGGGCACTGCGGCACCGGCTGCAGGACGACCCCGAGCTGCTCGCCCGGGGCCCCTCGGCCGTGCTGCACGCGATCGCCGACCACGTCGTCGACGGCTATGTCGCGGTCGCCGACGCGGTGCAGGACGACATCGACGACGTGGAGACCGAGGTGTTCTCGCCGGGCCGCCGGGGCGGGGTCTCACGCGGTGTCGACTCGGCGCGGATCTACCAGCTCAAGCGGGAGGTGCTGGAGTTCAAGCGGGCGGTCTCGCCCCTGCTGCGGCCCATGCAGCTGCTGAGCGAGCGGCCGATGCGGCTGATCGACCCGGACATCCAGAAGTACTTCCGGGACGTCGCCGACCACCTCGCCCGGGTGCATGAGCAGGTCATCGGCTTCGACGAACTGCTCAACTCGATCCTCCAGGCCAACCTCGCGCAGGCGTCCGTGGCGCAGAACGAGGACATGCGGAAGATCACCTCATGGGCCGCGATCATCGCCGTACCGACGATGGTGTGCGGGGTGTACGGCATGAACTTCGACTACATGCCCGAGCTGCACTGGAAGTTCGGCTACCCCGTGGTCATGTCGGTCATGGTGGGCATGTGTGTGGGCATCCACCGCACGCTCAAGCGCAACGGCTGGCTGTGAGCCCGCGTGGATAGGCTGCTGCCATGACTAGCGAGCTGCTCGGCCAGGCCCTCGTCGAGGAGGCCACGAAGAAGTCCGGCCTCATCTGGGTCCGGGGCCCCGGCGGACCGGCCCGCGCCCTGTGGCACGTGTGGCACGAGGGCGCCGCCTGTCTGGTCGGCGACGGGCCCGGCGAACAGCCGCTGCCGGCACTGACCGCGGGCGCCGACGCCGAGGTGACCGTCCGCAGCAAGGACAAGGGCGGCCGCCTGGTGTCGTGGACGGCGACGGTCGTCGAGCCGGCGCCCGGGTCGCCCGCGTGGGAGGCGGCGGTCGCCGAGCTGAAGGGCAAGCGGCTCAACGCCCCCGACGGCGAGGCCATGACGGAGCGCTGGGCGCGCGAGTGCCGGGTGCTGCGCCTGGAGCCCACCGGAGCGAGGGCCCCGATGCCCGACGGCAGTCTGGCCGAGGCACCGCTGCCGTCCCCGGCGACCACCCGGCAGCCGGCGCCGGCCGCCCTGCCCCGGCTGCTGTTGAAGCGGCGCCGGCGCGGCGGGGCCCAGCCGTAGCGCGGGGTCAGGACGACGGCAGCTGCTGCCCGTAGTCCACCGTCTCGTCGGGCGCCGGTTTTTCCACGGCGAAGTCCTTGCCCCAGTCCGAGAAGGCGAGCGTGCCCGCGCCGCCCGCCCGCGCCAGGCGCAGCGGATACGGCTTGCCCTCCAGGGAGACGTCGAGGGTGCCGCCGGAGCCCTTGTCGCCGGTGAGGCGGATGGTGCGGACGCCCGCCTGCTCGTGGTGGCCGTCGGTCGCCAGCTCGCCGTGCAGCGTCAGCAGACCTTCGAGGAGAACGTCCTTGTCCGTGAACCCGCTGAACTTCTTGTACGCCGGGTCGCCCTGCGGCACCTTCACGAACTTGCCGCCGAGCTTGTCGGCCGCGCCGGAGTCCCCGCCGCCGTCCGCCTGGTTCCAGAACCCGGCGTCGGCCTTCAGGTACAGCTGCTCCCCGATGCGCAGCAGCCGGAACGCCATGCCCTGGGAGGTGACCGAGCCGCTGCCGCCCTCGGGCTTCAGGCGCATGTCGAGGGTGTACGCGCGCCCGCTGGTGACGACGGTCCCCGACAGGTGTACGGCCTCGGCGGACCCGGCGGCCGTGCGGGTCCTGGACTGGATCTGCTCGGGCTTGAGTCTGCCGACCCCGTTGGTGCCGGCGTCCGGATCGTCGGAACCGCATCCCGTCAGCCCCGTCGCCGTCACGGCCAGGGCGCAGACCGCGCCCGCCAGTGCGGTCCAGCGGGTACGGCGCCGGGGAGTCACAGTCACAGGTGGGTGCCTTTCTGGCGGAGGTCCGGAGCGGCGTACGGCAGCGTACCGGGGCGGTGGCGGCCGGGTGGAGCCAGACCGTCCGAAGCGCTCACCAGGGCGTATCCGAACGGGACGGGCTAGCCTGAAGCCCACCCGGGCGGGCAATGGGGATAAGACACCCGGCATCGGTACACCCAGCGGAAGCAGAAGCGGAAGACCCGCGCAGGACACCCCACCGGACACCGAGCACGCGGTACGCGACACGCGGCGCGCACCCGCGGGAAAAGGAAGCACAGCCATGGCAGCGGGCGTCCCCCGGATCTTCGTCTCGCACCTCTCCGGCGTCGCCGTCTTCGATCCGAGCGGCGACCAGGTGGGCCGCGTGCGCGATCTGGTCGTCGTGCTGCGGGTGGGCCGGCGCCCGCCCCGGGTGCTCGGACTGGTCGTGGAACTCTCCACCCGGCGCCGTATCTTCCTGCCCATGACCAGGGTCACCGGCATCGAGTCCGGTCAGGTCATCACCACCGGTGTGCTCAACGTCCGCCGCTTCGAGCAGCGGCCCACCGAGCGACTGGTCTTCGGTGAGCTGCTCGACCGGCGCGTCACCCTCGGGGAGACCGGTGAGGAGGTCACCGTCCTCGACGTGTCGGTGCAGCAGCTGCCGGCCCGCAGGGACTGGGAGATCGACCGCGTGTTCGTCCGCAAGGGCGGCAGGAGCGGCGCGTTCCGGCGCCGGTCGGGCGAGACGCTCACCGTCGTGTGGTCCGCCGTCACCGGCTTCTCCCTGGAGGAGCAGGGGCAGGGCGCGGAGAGCCTGCTGGCCACCTTCGAGCAGCTGCGCCCCGCCGACCTCGCCAACGTCCTGCACCACCTCTCCGCCAAGCGGCGCGCCGAGGTCGCCGCCGCCCTGGACGACGACCGTCTCGCCGACGTGCTCGAGGAGCTGCCGGAGGACGACCAGATCGAGATCCTCGGCAAGCTGAAGGAGGAGCGCGCGGCCGACGTCCTGGAGGCGATGGACCCCGACGACGCGGCCGACCTGCTGTCCGAGCTCCCCGAGGAGGACCAGGAGCGGTTGCTGAGCCTGATGCAGCCCGCCGACGCGGCCGACATGCGGCGCCTGATGTCGTACGAGGAACACACCGCGGGCGGTCTCATGACCACCGAGCCGATCGTGCTGCGGCCGGACGCGACCGTCGCCGACGCGCTCGCCCGCGTCCGCAACGCCGACCTGTCCCCCGCCCTCGCCGCCCAGGTCTACGTCTGCCGGCCGCCCGACGAGACGCCGACCGGCAAGTACCTGGGCACGGTCCACTTCCAGCGGCTGCTGCGCGACCCGCCGTACACGCTGGTCGGCGCGATCATCGACGACGACCTGCAGCCGCTGGAGCCGGACGCGGCACTTCCGGTCGTCGCGGGGTTCTTCGCGACGTACGACATGGTCGCGGCGCCCGTCGTCGACGACGCGGGGGCGCTGCTGGGCGCCGTGACCGTGGACGACGTGCTGGACCACATGCTGCCGGACGACTGGCGCGAGACGGAGTTCCACCTCGACGAGGACGACACCGGGGACGCGGACGGGAACGGGAACGGGAACGGGAACGGGGCCAGGGACAAGGACCAGGGGGAGGCGGCCGCGCATGACTCCTGAGCGTGAGAGCGGCCGCGACCGCACGCCCGCCGGCGCGACCGCCGGCACCCGGCACCGCCCGCGGCTCGACCAGCCGCGCCCGCCGCGCCGCCGGCTGCTTCCCGAGTGGGACCCGGAGGCCTTCGGCCGGCTGTCGGAGCGCATCGCGCGGTTCCTGGGCACCGGGCGGTTCATCGTCTGGATGACGATCGTCATCATCGTCTGGGTGCTGTGGAACATCTTCGCGCCGCGTGACGTGCGCTTCGACAACTACCCGTTCATCTTCCTGACGCTGATGCTCTCCCTCCAGGCGTCCTACGCGGCCCCGCTGATCCTGCTCGCCCAGAACCGGCAGGACGACCGCGACCGGGTCAACCTCGAACAGGACCGCAAGCAGAACGAGCGGTCGATCGCGGACACCGAATACCTCACCCGCGAGATCGCCGCGCTGCGGATCAGGCTGGGTGAGGTCGCCACCCGCGACTGGATCCGCTCGGAGCTCCAGGACCTGGTCAAGGAGCTGGACGACCGGCGCGACGGCCACAGCGGCCGTGACCCGCACGAGGGCCATGTCGTATTCCCGGCAGAACGACCGCACGGACGTGACGTAGACGACCGCTGACGGGCTTTCCGGCGCCCCAGTGCCGCGCCGTACCATCGACCCTATGGCTACGGAAGACGCGGTGCGCGAAGCACTGGCGACGGTGAACGACCCCGAGATCAACCGGCCCATCACCGAGCTGGGGATGGTCAAGTCGGTGGAGATCGGCGCGGACGGAGCGGTCGCGGTCGCGGTGTACCTGACGGTCTCCGGCTGCCCGATGCGGGACACGATCACGCAGCGGGTGACGGAGGCGGTCACGCGCGTCGAGGGCGTCACGCGCGTCGACGTCGAACTCGACGTGATGAGCGACGAGCAGCGCAAGGAACTGGCGACGGCGCTGCGCGGCGGCCAGGCGGACCGCGAGATCCCCTTCGCCAAGCCGGGCTCCCTGACCCGGGTGTACGCGGTCGCGTCCGGCAAGGGCGGTGTCGGCAAGTCCTCGGTGACGGTGAACCTGGCGGCGGCGATGGCCGCGGACGGTCTGAAGGTGGGCGTCGTCGACGCCGACATCTACGGCCACTCCGTACCCCGCATGCTCGGTGCGGACGGCCGTCCCACCCAGGTCGAGAACATGATCATGCCGCCGTCCGCGCACGGCGTGAAGGTCATCTCGATCGGCATGTTCACCCCGGGCAACGCCCCGGTCGTGTGGCGCGGCCCGATGCTGCACCGCGCGCTCCAGCAGTTCCTCGCGGACGTGTACTGGGGCGACCTGGACGTGCTGCTCCTGGACCTGCCCCCGGGCACCGGCGACATCGCGATCTCGGTGGCGCAGCTGGTCCCCAACGCGGAGATCCTGGTGGTGACCACCCCGCAGCAGGCGGCGGCCGAGGTCGCCGAGCGGGCCGGCTCGATCGCCGTGCAGACCCACCAGAAGATCGTCGGCGTGGTCGAGAACATGGCGGGCCTGCCCTGCCCGCACTGCGGCGAGATGGTCGACGTGTTCGGCACGGGCGGCGGCCAGTCGGTCGCCGACGGCCTGACCCGTACGACGGGTGCGAGCGTCCCCGTGCTCGGCAGCATCCCCATCGACGTCCGGCTGCGGGAGGGCGGCGACGAGGGCAAGCCGGTCGTCCTGACGGACCCGGACTCCCCGGCGGGCTCCGCCCTGCGGGCCATCGCGGGCAAGCTCGGCGGCCGCCAGCGCGGGCTGTCGGGCCTGTCCCTCGGGATCACCCCGCGCAACAAGTTCTGAGACATGCGGGCGGGCCCCCGGGGTGCTTGAGCGCCCCGGGGGCCCGCCCGTGTCGTCCGTTGCCCGCCGGCCCGCGCGGGCGGCGACCAGAACGGTGACGGCGGGCGCGCCGGGCGGTCCCGCCGCCGGCGCCCCGGCCGGTGTCGCGGCTACGCGTACGCCGAGATGTCCTTGATCATGGCGAAGCCCAGCCCGTACGCGCTCATCCCTCTGCCGTACGCGCCCACGTGGACGCCCTCCTGCGTCGAACCGGCCAGCACCCAGCCGAACTCGGACTCGCGGTAGTGGAAGGGCGTCGGCACGCCGTCGACCGGGAGGGACAGCGTGGACCAGTCCTCACCGGCGAGGTCGTCGGCGAGGGCCCACGCGGTCTCGGTCTGCTGCTCCAGCCAGTCGTCGCGCAGCGAGTGGTCCATCTGACCCGGCCAGGTGAAGGACAGCAGTCCCACCCCCGCGAGCCAGGCCGCGGAGGACACCGAGGTGGCCTCCAGGAGGCCGGTGCCGTCGGCGCTGCGGCGTACGGGGTTGGCCGCGACGGTGACCACCACCGCGAACTTCTCCCGGTCCTGCGTGCCCTCGTTGCGTACGGAGGGCTCCTCCCCGTGTCCGATCGAACCGTGCTCGACGGCCCCGTCGGCCGCCGTCCCGACCTGCATCAGCCAGCGCGGCCCCGTGAACGCCTCGTCGAGGCCGTACCACGGGAAGGGCGCCAGGAGGTAGCCGTCCACCGTGCGCCGGGCGGAGGGGACCTGCTGTCCGCCCTCCGCGGCCGGCGTCTGCGCGACCGCCCTGCTCGTCGTCTCCATGTGCCCGGACGCCTCCTCGCTCTCGTCGGACCGGAGCGGCCCGCCCCCCTTCGGGCGGCCGTGCTCGTTCTGGTACGGCCCGCCCAACAACTCGGCAGCATAGCCACCCCGCTCCGGGCAGCCGGGAAACCGCCCGCCGCGTGGGTCGCCCGGAGGCCCGGGTTCAGGCCGCGGAAGGGGCGGCGGACGTATGAAACGCGTCACGTACGGCCGTGCCGGGGAACCCGGGTGGCCTACGGCCCGACCGGCGTACGGCCTTCAGCGGGCGTACGGCCTCAGCGGGGCGTACCGCCTCAGGTGGCGTCCGCGTCGTAGGGCGGCCGCTCGTCGTCGCCGGGGTTCTCGGGCTTCTTCGTCATGTCGATCCGGCCGCCGGAGGACCCGGACGAGGAGGTGGAGGACGTGTCCGTGTCGCGGCTGTGCACCGCGTCGGTGACCTCGGCCATCTCCTTCTTCAGGTCGAAGCCGTTGCGGATCTCCTTGAGCCCCAGCTCGTCGTTGTCCAGCTGCTTGCGGATGAACGTCTTGGGGTTGAGGTCCTCGAACTCGAAGTCCTTGAACTCCGGGCCGAGTTCCTGCCGGATGTCCGCCTTCGCGCTCTCCGAGAACTCGCGGATCTTGCGCACCGTCCGCATGACGTCCTGGATGACCTTCGGGAGCTTGTCCGGACCGAAGACGAGCACGGCGAGGACAACGAGCGTGACCAGCTCGAGCGGTCCTATGTCATTGAACACCTGAAGCTCCTTGCGATGTCCTCGGTCCACGGCCCTCGGTGGTCTGTGCGGTCTTCCGTGGTCCGGGCCGGGTCCACGGTACCCGGCGATCCCGTACGACCGGTACTGTCCCGGGCACTCCGAGTGCGCCCGCCCGAGGGGTTTTCCGGTTGTTTGCCTTGCCGTGCCCCGCGCGGCGCGGCCGGCGGGGCCGCGGGTGTGAGGTTCCTGTGGATTCGGGGGCGGGTTCCGGGGCGGTTCCGGGGCGGGTGGCCGCTGCGGCTCAGCGGGCGTCGGCGGAGCCGGGGCCCAGCGTGATCGCCCACCGGGCTGCGGCGCGGCCTGGGGCAGGCGTACGTCACCGATCCCGCCTCGCGCTCCGGACAGGCGCCTGTGGCCCCGGCTGCACCCCCGGAGACCAGCGCGAGCAGCACGGCTCCGCCCACGCCGCCGCGGGTCCTCCGCCGGTCCCTGGATTCAACCAGGCTCGCGGGGCACCGCGCGGAGGCCGCTCAGCGGGTGAAGGGCGAGGAGGAGGGGGAGGAGGTCGCGTCGGGGACGGGCCGGAGCAGGCCCGGGGCGGTGAACTCCCCGGCGTTGGACCACGAGGTCAGGGTCAGCGGCGGACTGGCACTGAACGGACGTATCAGCGGGGACATGACGGCGGCGCCGGCCATGACGGGCGCCGTCAGCGTGTCCACCGCCTCCTCGGCCAGGCCCGCGCCGGCGGCGGCGGTGATCCCGGGCAGCAGCGGCGCGGACACCGCGGTCGAGGCCGCCGCCGGGACGTCACCCAGGGTGGACCGCTGTCCGAGACCCTGCGCGAGCAGGGAGCCGCGGCGTCGCTGGTTCTCCGGAGCGGTGACCGCTCCCGAGCCCTGGGTGCGGGCGGGTGTGACGTTGCTGCCGGTGCCGGTGCCGCCGCGGGCGTCCGCGGCCGTGTCGGTCGGCACGCCGCCCGTGACACCGCCGAGGGCGATCGCGGCCAGGGACACCGCCCCGGCGGCGGCGAACGCGAACCGCATGCCGCGCGAGGCCGACCGTTCGGCGTCGTGCCGGCTGACGTCGTGGACCCGGAACCCGCCGCGGTCCGCCGAGGCGGCGGCCGGCAGCACGGAGGGGTGCGGCCGGACGGGCACGTAGGAGAAGTCGAAGCGCTCCGAACGGCGCGTCCCGAAGGCGCCGGAGCCTCCGTGGACGCCGAACCCTCCCGCGGGCGGGGACTGGCCGTGGTCGGAGGTGCCTCCGCCGGGCAGCCCCTGGAGGCGGGCCAGGAAACTCTCGGAGGGCGGCGGCGGGGCGGCTTCCGCGAAGACGTTCTTCAGGCGGCGCTGTGCGTCGGCCTCGGCCTTGCACTTCGCGCAGGTGGCGAGGTGGGCGAGGACGCGGTCGCGGGACTCGTGGCCCAGCTCTCCGTCCACCAGGGCGGCGAGTCGGTCTCCCAGGTGCTGCTCGGCCAGGAACCGCTCTACGGAATCGGGTCGGGATCCACTCACGCGGTCGCGCCCCCTCCTCCCAGAGCGGGCACACGGGGCATGAAGGAACGGCGCTCGGCGCGTGCTTCCGGCGAACGGTGCGCGAGGGCCTTGCGCAGCTGCGAGCGGCCACGGTGGATACGGGAGCGGACCGTGCCGAGCTTGACGCCCAGGGTCGCGGCGATCTCCTCGTACGAGAGGCCCTCGATGTCGCACAGGACGACCGCCGCGCGGAACTCGGGGGCGAGGGTGTCCAGGGCCTGCTGCACGTCCGCGTCGAAGTGGGCGTCGTTGAAGAGCTGCTGCGGGGACGGCTCGCGGCTGGGCAGCCGCTCGGCCGCGTCCTCGCCGAGGGCGTCGAAACGGATGCGCTGCTTGCGGCGGACCATGTCCAGGAACAGGTTGGTGGTGATGCGGTGCAGCCAGCCCTCGAAGGTGCCCGGCGAGTACGTCGACAGCGAGCGGAAGACGCGGACGAAGACCTCCTGCGTGAGGTCCTCGGCGTCGTGCTGGTTACCGGTCAGGCGATAGGCCAGACGGTAGACCCGGCCGCTGTGGGTGCTGACGATGTCCTCCCAGGTCGGAGGAGTCCACGCCGGCCCGTCCGCGTCGGTCCCGAAGGTCGCGGTCTGGGCCTGGTCAGCGGCGTGGCTGTGGTCAGCAGCGGTGTCGTTCACGGATCTCGGCCTGCCCGCCGATCCGAGAAGGCGCCTGAGCGCTCCTCCCCGATCCACAGACGTCGCCGCACCTCCCCTGTCGGCTCTGATGGTGTCCAGCGGAGCCCCTACCATAGCCACCTCGCCCGTTAGCTCCGGATAAGCGGTTTTACGAGAAAATGATGTGCGCTGGCCCGGCTCGTGCGGACGCGTCGGCGGTCGCCGGAGCCCCGGTCCCTCATCGTGATCCAACTGTGTCCCCCCGCGTCGTCCCGCACCCCTCTAAACGCCCGGTCCCATCAGCAGGTTCCCGGCAGCAACGGATACAGTCACGCCCAGGCAACCACGGGGACAGGAGAGGGTCATTAGCGGCAACCGGCAGACGAGCTGGGCGTTCGCCGACGCCTACGTCGCCGAGGACGAAGTGCTGCGCTGGGCCCGCGACCGGGCCCGTGAGGCGGGCCTGCGCTCGGTGTCGCCCGGCACGGGCGCGGCCCTGCGGTTGCTGGCGGCCTCGGTGGACGCGAAGGCGGTCGCGGAGATCGGCACCGGCACCGGCGTCTCCGGGATCCATCTTCTGCACGGCATGCGGCCGGACGGGGTACTGACCACCGTGGACCCGGAGCCGGAGCACCAGCAGTTCGCCCGCCAGGCCTTCCGGGCGTGCGGTTTCGCCAGCAACCGGGCCCGTTTCATCCCGGGCCGCGCCCTGGACGTCCTGCCCCGGCTCGCGGACGCCGGCTACGACCTCGTCTTCTGTGACGGCGACCGGCTGGAGTTCCTGGACTACCTCGCTGAATCGTTGCGCCTGCTGCGTCCCGGTGGCCTGGTGGTCTTCGAGGGCGTCTTCGCCAACGGCCGGACCGTGGACTCGGGGCCGCAGCCCACCGAGGTGCTGCGGCTGCGGGAGCTGCTGCGCGCGGTACGTGAGAGCCAGGAACTGGTGCCGTCCCTGCTCCCCGTGGGCGACGGGCTGCTCTGCGCCGTCAAACGCTGACCCCGCGCCCCGTGGCGCCGAGGGCGGAAAAAACAGTCGCCCCGGCACCGCGTGCGGTGCCGGGGCGACTGAACGGGTATGGTCGCTCCCGCGTCAGCCGACGACCTTCTTGAGGGCGTCGCCGAGCGCGTCGGCCTCGTCAGGGGTCAGCTCGACGACGAGCCGACCGCCGCCTTCGAGCGGAACGCGCATGACAATGCCCCGCCCCTCCTTTGTCACCTCGAGCGGGCCATCGCCCGTCCGCGGCTTCATGGCCGCCATGCTCGTTCCCCTTCCTGAAACCAGCTCATCGTCAAAGCCGACGGCCCTGGAGGGCACGCGCAGCCCGACGAAGGACACGCGACACCGGCATCGAACACATTGCTTCCAGGCCATTATCCCGCATCTCAGGACCCGATGACCAACATCAGTCGGCATCGCTTGGGCAACGCGCGCGAGCAAAACCACTCAATTCGGCGATCTGACTGCGATACTGCGCCGCCGCACGGACTTCCGCGCACCGGAAATCCGCCGGAATTCTTTGACGCAGGTCACACGTGCGGCCCGGTCGCCCGCCGGTGATCTCCGCCATGCTGTCCTTCGGACCACACCGGGACGTGCCGACGGGTACGTCCGAGCCGCGACACCGGAGGGGTTACACCATGGCCGACACCGTGCTCTACGAGGTCAGTGACGGGCTCGCGACGATCGTGCTGAACCGCCCCGAGGCGATGAACGCGCTGGACATCGCCACCAAGGTCGTCCTGCGGGAGGCGGTGGAGTCCGCGGCGGCCGACGACGCCGTACGGGCGGTGCTGCTGACCGCGGCCGGGGAGCGGGCGTTCTGCGTGGGGCAGGACCTCAAGGAGCACATCGGGTTGCTGGCCGCCGACCGGGAGACCGGCTCGGGGCACACCATGACCACGGTGCGCGAGCACTACAACCCGATCGTGCGGGCGCTGACGGGCATGGCCAAGCCGGTGGTGGCCGGGGTGAACGGTGTCGCGGCCGGAGCCGGCTTCGGCTTCGCGCTGGCCGCCGACTTCCGGGTGGTGGCGGACACGGCGGCGTTCAACACCTCGTTCGCGGGTGTCGCGCTGACCGCCGACTCGGGGGTGTCCTGGACGCTGCCGCGGGTCGTGGGCCCCGGCCGCGCCACCGACCTGCTGCTCTTCCCGCGCAGCATCACGGCGCGGGAGGCGTACGACCTCGGCATCGCGAACCGTCTCGTACCGGCGGCCGACCTGCGCGCCGAGGCCGAGAAGGTGGCGCGGGCGCTGGCCGCCGGGCCGACGGTGGCGTACGCGGCGATCAAGGAGGCGGTGGCCCACGGGCTGTCCCACTCCCTGGAGGAGACCCTGGAGAAGGAGGACGAGCTGCAGACCCGGGCGGGCGCCTCCGAGGACCACACGATCGCGGTCCGCGCGTTCGTGAACAAGGAGAAGCCGGAGTACCTGGGGCGGTGAGCGCCGGCCTGGCCGCTCAGGTCCGGCGGGCCACGCAGTCCGCCAGGTGATCGTCGACCAGGCCGCACGCCTGCATCAGCGCGTACGCCGTGGTGGGGCCGACGAACCGCAGGCCCCGCTTCTTGAGGGCCTTCGAGAGGGCCGTGGACTCCGGGGTGATCGCCGGGACGTCCCCGAGGGCCTTGGGGGCCGGCCCGGGGGCGGGCGCGTGGGACCAGATCAGCTCGTCCAGCTCGCCCGGCGCCCAGTCGGCCAGCACGCGCGCGTTGGCGAGGGTCGCGTCGACCTTGGCGCGGTTGCGGATGATGCCGGGGTCGGCGAGGAGCCGCTCCCGGTCGTCGTCGGTGAAGGCGGCGACCGAGGAGATCCGGAAGCCGGCGAAGGCGGCGCGGAAGCCGGGGCGGCGGCGCAGGATCGTGATCCAGGACAGGCCGGACTGGAACGCCTCCAGGCTGAGCCGTTCGAACAGGGCGTCGTCGCCGTGGACCGGACGTCCCCATTCCCCGTCGTGGTACGAGACGTATTCCGCGGCGGACAGGGCCCAGGGGCAGCGCAGTGCGCCGTCCGGGCCGGCGAGGGCGGTGCCGTCGCTCACTGCCCGCCCTCCGGGGCGTGCCACTGCCCGTGGTCCCGGGCGGGCTTCTCCATGGAGACGTGGGCGGGGGCCGCCTGGGCGCCGGCCAGCGCGGACTCCAGGTCGGCGATACGGGCGTCCCGCTCGGCGAGTTCGGCGCCGAGGCGGCCGAGCGCGTCGTCGACGTCGGCCATGCGGTAGCCGCGGGCGGCGAGCGGGAAGCGCAGGCTGTCCACGTCCTCGCGGCTCACCGGGCGGTCGGGGGGCAGGGGGTCCTGCAGCCGCTCGGGGGCGGCCTCCGGCAGCGGACCGTCACCCTCGCCGCCGCCGACCACGGCGAGCGTCACCGCGGCGACCACCACGGCGAGCGCGACGACCAGGAACAAGAACATAACCATCGCTGGGTCCCCTCGAATGTGTCAGGGTCCGATCGTGCCATGCGAGTCTGGCAGTCAGGGCCGAAGAGGGCCGAAGACCAGCAGGTACCAGGAGAGGTCACAGGGAATGCTCAGGCTGGGCAGGCGTGTGTTCGAGGCGCACGAGCCGGTGGTCATGGCGATCGTGAACCGGACCCCGGACTCCTTCTACGACCGGGGAGCCACCTTCCTCGACGAGCCCGCCCTCGCGCGCGTGGAGCAGGCGGTGGCGGAGGGCGCGGCCATCATCGACATCGGCGGCGTCAAGGCCGGGCCGGGCGAGGAGGTGACGGCCGAGGAGGAGGCGCGGCGGACCGTCGGGTTCGTGGCGGAGGTGCGACGGCGCTTCCCCGACGCCGTGATCAGCGTGGACACCTGGCGGCACGAGGTCGGCGAGGCCGTGTGCGAGGCGGGCGCGGACCTGCTGAACGACGCGTGGGGCGGCGTCGACCCGCGGCTCGCGGAGGTCGCCGCGCGGTACGGGGTGGGCCTGGTGTGCACGCACGCGGGCGGCGCCGAACCGCGGACCCGGCCGCACCGGGTGGCGTACGACGACGTCATGGCCGACATCCTCCGGGTGACCGTGGGGCTGGCCGAGCGGGCGGTGTCGCTGGGGGTGCCGCGGGAGTCGGTGCTGATCGATCCGGGGCACGACTTCGGCAAGAGCACCCGGCACAGCCTGGAGGCGACCCGGCGGCTGGAGGAGATGGTGGCGACGGGGTGGCCGGTGCTGGTGTCCCTGTCCAACAAGGACTTCGTCGGGGAGACGCTGGACAAGCCGGTGAAGGAGCGGGTGATCGGCACGCTGGCGACGACGGCGGTGTCCGCGTGGCTCGGGGCGCAGGTGTACCGCGTGCACGAGGTGGCGGAGACCCGTCAGGTGCTGGACATGGTGGCGTCGATCGCGGGCCACCGACCGCCGGCGGTGGCCCGCCGGGGACTGGCGTAGCACGCCGGTGGTGGCCCGCCGGAGACTGGCGTAACCCCCCGGCGGGGGCGGCCGGAGACTGGCGTAACACCCCGGCGGGAAGCGGCGCGGCAACCCGGCGAGGGCACGGCGAGGGCGCCGGTACAGCGCCCCCGCCCCATCCCTTCCCCCTGGGATCGCGCCCCCCGGGGTCACGCGTCGTACGTCGTCGGTGTCGTCCCTCGTCGGTCGAGAACCACACGCCCGCGGCCACGGCCTGAACCAGGAACGGCGGCACGCCGGGCGCACGGCGAGCCGGCCCCTCCCATGACGACCGCGGTTCAGCCGACGGCCGGGGCCGTCAGCGCCCCGCCTCCTTCGACACCAGAGCCACCGCCTCGTCCACGTCGTCCGTGACGTGGAAGAGCATCAGGTCCTTCTCCGCGGCCTTGCCCTGGGCGATCAGCGTGTTCTTCAGCCAGTCGACCAGGCCGCCCCAGTACGCGCTGCCGAACAGGACGATGGGGAAGCGGGTGACCTTCTGGGTCTGGACCAGGGTGAGGGCCTCGAAGAACTCGTCGAGCGTGCCCAGGCCGCCGGGCAGAACCACGAAGCCCTGGGCGTACTTCACGAACATCATCTTCCGCACGAAGAAGTAGCGGAAGTTGAGGCCGATGTCGACGTACTGGTTGAGCCCCTGCTCGAACGGCAGCTCGATGCCGAGGCCGACCGAGGTGCCCTTCGCCTCGCAGGCCCCCTTGTTGGCGGCCTCCATCGCGCCGGGCCCGCCGCCGGTGATCACCGCGAAGCCGGCCTCGACCAGGCCGCGGCCCAGCCGTACGCCCGCCTCGTACTCGGGTGAGTCCACCGGGGTCCGCGCCGAGCCGAACACGCTGATGGCGGCGGGGAGTTCGGCGAGGGTGCCGAAGCCCTCGATGAACTCCGACTGGATGCGCAGCACGCGCCAGGGGTCGGTGTGGACCCAGTCCGACGGGCCGCCCGCGTCCAGCAGCCGCTGGTCCGTCGTACTGGCCTGCACCTGATCGCGCCGTCGGAGAACCGGTCCCAGGCGCTGCTCCTCCGGCGGCTGCTTCTTCCCCTCGGGGTTCCCGGTAGCCATGTGCGCTCCCTCCGATCGCGGGTCTTTCCACCTCAGCGTAGATCTACGGGGGTTACGTGCGGGGGACGTCGGCATGTCCGCCGCGCAGCGCCGTACGGACGCCGCCGCCCCGCTTGGTCGTCGTCAGGACGTCAGCCAGTGCCGCAGGCGTTCCTCCGCCTCGGGAATCAGTGACGCCCGCACCCGTTCGTCGACGCGGTGGGCCAGCAGGGGTGCGCCGGGGCCGTAGTTGACGGCCGGTACGCCCAGGGCGCTGAACCGGGCGACGTCGGTCCAGCCGAACTTGGGGCGGGCCTCGCCGCCGACGGCGGCCATGAAGGCGGCCGCCGCCGGGTGGTTCAGGCCGGGGCGGGCGCCGCCGCTGTGGTCGTCGACGACGAACTCGTCCACACCGCAGTCCGCGAAGTACTCCCGCACGAACGCCTCGGCGTCCTCGGGGCTGCGGTCGGGCGCGTAGCGGAAGTTGACGACGAGGGTGCAGGAGTCGGGGATGACGTTGTTGGCCACGCCGCCCTCGACGCGGACGGCGTTGAGGCCCTCGTGGAACCGGAGTCCGTCCACGACCGGGGTGCGCGGCTCGTAGGCGGCGAGCTTCGCCAGGGCGGGGGCCGCCGCGTGGACCGCGTTGGAGCCCATCCACGCGCGCGCGGAGTGCGCACGCTGTCCCGTGAACCTCAGGAACATCCGCAGCGTGCCCTGGCAGCCGCCCTCGACCTGACCGTCCGTCGGTTCGAGCAGGACCGCGAAGTCGCCCTCCAGCCACTGCGGATGCGCCTCGGCGACGTGCTTGAGGCCGTTGAGGTGGGCGGCGACCTCCTCGTTGTCGTAGAAGACGAAGGTCAGGTCGCGGTTGGGGGCGGGGACGGTGGCCGCGAGGCGGAGCTGGACCGCCACCCCGGACTTCATGTCGCAGGTGCCGCAGCCCCAGAGCACTCCGTCCTCGTCCAGCCTGGAGGGCACGTTGTCCGCGATCGGCACCGTGTCGATGTGCCCGGCGAGGATCACGCGTTCGGCACGGCCCAGGTGCGTGCGGGCCACGACGTTGTTGCCGTGGCGGTCGACCGTCAGGTGGGGAAGGCCGCGCAGGGCGGTCTCGATGGCGTCCGCGAGCGGCTTCTCGGCGCCGCTCTCGGAGGGGAAGTCGACGAGCCGCGCGGTCAGCCCCGCGGCGTCCAGCGTGAGGTCAAGCGGGGTATCGGCCATGCCGTCGACCCTAGTGCCCCGGCGGTCGGCCCCCTGCTTCCCACCCGGCGCGGGGGGCACAGGGGCCTCCAGTACCTTGTACGCGTGCCAGAGCCGTCCCCCACCTCTCCCCAGCGCCGCCGTGGCCGTCTCCTCCGCCTCGGCGCGGCCTTCGTGGTCCTGCTGTCCGTCGCCGGTTACCTCGTGGTGCAGTACGTCACCGGTGGCGCGGGCGGACCCGGCTGCAAGGTCGTCTCGCGCGACGGGACCGCGGCGGCGTACGACCTCACGCCGGAGCAGGCGGTGAACGCGGCGACGATAGCGGCGGTGGGCACCGGGCGCGGTCTGCCCGAGCGGGCCGTTACCATCGCGCTGGCGACCGCGCTCCAGGAGTCGGGGCTGCGCAACATCCGCCACGGCGACCGGGACTCGCTCGGCCTGTTCCAGCAGCGGCCCTCGCAGGGCTGGGGCACGGCGAAGGAGATCATGCAGCCGACCTACGCGGCGGGTGTCTTCTACGAGCACCTGGCCAAGGTGCCCGGCTACACCGGGCTGCCGCTCACCGTCGCCGCCCAGCGCGTGCAGCGCAGCGGCTACCCGTCGGCGTACGCGAAGCACGAACCGGACGCCGTGCTGCTGTCCGCCGCGCTCACCGGGACCTCGCCGGCCACGCTGACCTGTGACGGCCGGCAGACCGACGCCGTGGCCGCGGGTCCGGACGGGGTGCGGTCCGCGCTGGTCCGGGACTTCGGGCGCGACGTGCTGGAGCCGGTGGGCGCGGAGGTGAGCGACCCGAAGGCGTCGCCGTCGCCCACGGCGAGCGCGTCCACGGGCGGCGGGCGGACGGTGACCCTGCCGGTGGCCGCCGACGCGAAGGGCGCCAAGGGGACGGGCGAGCGCCGCAGCGCCCGGCAGCGGGGCTGGCAGCTGGCGCACTGGGCGGTGGCCAACGCCTCCGCGCTGCACATCGAACGCGTCGCGTACGACGGGCGGGAGTGGACCGCCGGGAACACCGACAGCCAGTGGCGGACGAGCGGAACGCGCGTCGCCGGCGGGACCGCGGCGGACACCGGGACGGGCACGGTGCGGATCGTGACCGCGCAGTAGTGCGGACGATCACCCGCAGGGGTCACGCGGGGCGGCCTCGGGAGACACCCTCGGCGGGTTTGCCCGCGCTGCTTCCGGCGACGGCCCGATCCCTTGCGGACAAAGGGCTGTACGGGTCGACGCGCTTTCGGGACGGGCACTCTTTGCCCGTTATTATCCACAACCGATAATGCGACGCATTACCAACTCTTTACGTCGGGCCGCCGCAACCTTCGGGGGGTTCGAGCGGTAGTCACTGCGTCCGAGCCCGGACGATCAACCGCCGGCCGGTCCACAGCCGGACGGCCGGACCGCGGTCGACGTGCGGGCACGGACGACAGTTCATCGTTTCCTCCCGTCGAAGGAGCACCATGTCCCTCCCCCTGACCCGTCGGATCGCCCGTGCCGCGCTGCTTGTCGCTGCGGGGGCGGCCGCCGGGGTCGGTGCGGCCGGCTCCGCCAGTGCGGCCCCCGAGCTTCCGGCCGCTCCGAACCTCGGCGCGCTCACCGCGCTGGACGGCGCGAACGTCGGCAACCCCGTGGACGGAGCGGCCGCGAAGGTCTCCGGGCTCGCCGGCGACACCGGCGGCAAGGCCGTCAAGAAGGCCGTGCCGACCGCCGGCAAGGTCGCGAAGCTGGCGGCGCCGGTCGCGCAGAAGGCCGCCGGAGAGATCCTCGGTGACACCACGAAGACCGCCACCAAGGGCGGACTGCCGACGGACGCCCTGACCAAGGGCGGGCTGCCGACCAGCTCCCTGCCCACGCAGGGCCTCCCGCTCGGCGGCTGACGGCCCTCACGCCCGCACGCGGACGGGGGGGGGAGGGGGGGACTCCCGGGCCCCGCCGTTCGCGTGCGTGGACCCCAAGAGCACGACGGACC